>JAYEHX010000076.1:0-3840 GCA_034659735.1 Fidelibacterota bacterium
GAATAATTGAAATAGAAACCGAATTAAAAAAACGATTAAAATATCCATATAAATGGGGACAAAAACAGAATGATAATGACGACAAAAAAACAAATTTTATCTATCACACTTTCTATTTCAATCAACTTATAGAAAAAATAAAAAACGAATTTAAGAATGAGAGTGATTATAAACAATTAGCAAATTATGCTCTAAACAGATGGTATAATTTTTGGTCAGCAATGGCAGTAGAAAAAATATTCTGTTCGCTTCCAAATGTAAAACCTGCATTGAATAAGTATAACAAACTTGTAGATTTCACAATAAATGGAATTCAATTTGATCATAAGACGACAGTTTTTCCCAAAGGTTATAATAATTCTTTTGAATATGCAAAAAACAATCCAACTAAAATAATACGATGGCTATATGCAAATCAGAGTCAAGAACAACGGAAACATTTTAGAAATCGTTTATTTATTATTCTCTATAATTCGACAGGAGAACACTGGAAATTGAAAGCAGAAATTTCTATAATGAAAGATCAAATTCTCAATTATGTTAAAAATTTCAATAAAAATTCGTTGATAAATTTTCATCATAAAGACGGATATGATATTTATTCTGATGTTATTTGGATTCGACAATTGTAAAAATAAAATGCTTGTTAATAGTTTATGTTTTTTGTAAACTATGTTATTAGAAAGAAATTTATTGAATAGGATAAATTTATGTTAAAAGAGAAATATATGTCATGGTGTTTATACTACCAAATTGGTGGTGTATGTGTCATGGGTTATATGCAATTGTTAGAGCCAATGCAAAGAAAAATCCGCTACGACACAGATTGACTTAATATGAGAACTAATTTTGATAATAATTAAAACTTAAAAAGAGAAAATAATGGAAGCATCAACTACCGTAAATAAAATGTTAGCAGGGAATAAAATATTTGTCCCTTCGTATCAAAGAGCATATTCTTGGGAAACCCCATCTGAACGAAAAAACCAAAAAACTCAGACTGATGTATTTCTTTCGGACTTGATTGATTATAACAAAAGTACGGCAAAAACCCCGTACTATTTTGGACATTTTTTGTTCGAAGAAATATCAGATAGTCACTTTGGTGTAATAGATGGACAGCAAAGATTAACGACAATTGTAATTTTCCTTTCAGCATTATTTACTCGTTTAAAAACTATCAGAGAATTAACCGAAGACGAAGAAGTGCTTTATGAGAATATGATAAAGCGTAAATCCAATTACATTTTTTCAACTGTTGATTATGATAATCAATTATTTAAAGATTATGTAGTAGAGCAAACAAAGAAAAATAAAAATGGATTGGAAACTGAATCTGCAAGGCGAATTGTAAAAGCATTTGATTTTCTTTCAAAGAATTTTGAAGATAAGGACGAATCGTATTTAACTGAGATGTTGAAAACAGTAAGCGAAGCATCTTGTACTACTCATCCCGTAAAAAATGAATCAGAAGCAATTCAAATGTTTATTTTTCAAAATAATCGGGGAAAAAAGCCGTCAAACTTGGAAATTATTAAAGCACAATTTATGTTTAATGTTCACCTTTATGGTGGTGAAGAAAAAGACGGCTTAATTGAAGAAATAAAAAACCGATTTGAGAAAATATACAAATCAATATCTTCTATCGAATACAAAATTAATGAAGATGATGTTTTGGTTTATACTTTGAGAGTTCATTTTAATTCGCTTTGGGAATCAAATGCAATTGATAAAATCAACAAACTTTTATCGGAAAAGAATCCAATTCCTTTTATCAAATCATTTACAAATTCGCTTGCAATTAGTTTTGAACATTTAACAACATTTTTTGGAAAAGACGAAAGAGAAAATATTGAAATTCATTCATTGATAACCTTAGGTGGATTTGCAATAGCAATTCCTTTTGTAATTAAGGCTTATACTTTCTGTTTACAAACAAAAGAAATCTGTCAAATATGCTCGTCAATGGAAACAATGGTTCTACGACATAGACTTATCGGAACAAGAGCAGAATTGACATCAAGAATAAATGATGTTTATCAAAAATTCACTTCTGAACAATTTGACATAAAACCTATAATTGATAGAATTGAATGGATGAAAAATGTAACGAATGATTCTTGGTGGTGGGCATATTGGAATAAATCACATTTAGAAGAATCAATTCAAGGTGGATTAAATCATTCAATTGGAAAATTTTTACTTTGGAAATATGAAAATCATCTTGAAAACCAAGGTAAAAGTGGGTATTCCCTAACTCGTTTTGATAATATTGAGAGTCCTGAATTAGAACATATTGCACCACAGACACCTACTAATGGAGAGCCTCTCGCAGCAGGTTATTGTGAATATGACGAAGAATTTATAAGTCAATATATAGATTGTTTAGGGAATTATTTACTGCTTTCTAAATCTCATAATTGCTCTGTTGGCAATAAACCTTTTAGTGAAAAAAGAAATTCATATAAACATCTTGCTCAACAAAGAGAAGTGCAAAATATGACAACGGAAACGGAAATTTGGAATAAGGAAAAAATAGATTTTAGAAAAAATAAAATAGTAGAATATGTGCTTGAAAACCTATAAAGATAAGAAGCACAGGCTCTAACAAAGGCTATACGTAATTTGGGTAATGTACTAATATTGAACATTATAGTATTAAATAAAATTTGTAGTAAATTGAAAATTAATCGTTTCAAAATCCCAAACTACGCATAGCCCAAACGTTGTGGTGCATTAAAAACAGCGATATTCAGATAAAATATAGGTAATATTTGGATATTTTAATAAGCTAATATATTTTTACATTCAGATATAATATAGGTAAGTAATGAATAAATATATAAATAAATTGAACTTTGATTTTCAAACAAATCAGAAAATATTAAATCTGATTTCTCAAATTGATTTATACAAAGGCAAATGGAATAGTATTGAAAAACAAGAAAATATATACCTAAAAGAACTACGAAAGATTGCAACAATTGAAAGTATTGGTTCTTCAACAAGAATAGAAGGTGGAACTCTCACAGACAAAGAAATAGAAGAACTTTTGAATGACATAAAAATAACTAAACTTAAAACAAGAGACGAACAGGAAGTTGTCGGTTATTATGACACATTAGAGATTATTTATGAAAACTATGACAATATAAGATTATCGGAAAATTACATAAAACAATTACATCAGAATTTATTACGACATAGCGATAAAGACACAAGACATCGTGGACAATACAAATCTCTTTCAAACAAAGTGGTAGCAAATTATCCAGGCGGAATACAAAAAGTTATTTTTAATACAACAGAAGCTCATTTGGTTGATAATGAAATGAACGATTTGATTAGTTGGACAAATAGTCAATTTGAAAATAAAGAAATTCATCCTTTAATTATTGTCGCAAATCTTGTTTATGAATTTTTATCAATTCATCCGTTTCAAGATGGAAATGGAAGATTATCAAGATTGTTGACCACTTTGGTTTTATTACAAAAAGATTATTTATTTATTCAATATGTATCTTTTGAAAACTTAATAGAAAAAACAAAGAAAGAATATTATCAAGCATTAATAGAAGGTCAAAAAAATAGAAATAAGAAAAATGAAAACATATCTAAATGGATATTGTATTTTCTGGATAAATTAAGTATGCTAACACAAATACTTGATGCAAAATATGATGTGTTTAAATCAAAAGGTGGATATTTGAATGAAAGACAAAAAGAAATAAAGGAATATTTAAAAGAAAACCAACCTTTAAAAATATCTGATTTAGCAAAAAGATTTGAAAATATTAATATCAATACGATTAAAAAGGATTTACAATATATGAAAAAAGA
>JAYEHX010000077.1:0-18458 GCA_034659735.1 Fidelibacterota bacterium
GAGTAAATATATTGATTTAAATAATAGTGATAACTTAAAAGTTATCACTATTATTTAAATCAATATATTTACTCTCAATATTTTCCATATCAATATCAGAATAAAATTCAATTTTATAAATTATCAATTTGGTATCAATCATTATTGATGGTGCTTTTCCATCAATTTCTTGCTTTGATATTATCTCCAATCCATTTGGTAATACTTTATTAAATCTCTCCTGTATATCTTTAATTGGCTCTAAAAATATCATATCAACAAATTCTTCATCAGCAGAAAAACTCATCGGAATTGGAAATCCAAATGAAATTTTAGGACGACGATTAAATCCTTCCGAATATTTTATTGGCATATCTAACATATTCGTCACTCGCTGGAAAATTCTAAACAAATCATGATGAGTGATATATTTTATTAAACCTCTTTTTGAAAATTTTAATCTTACAATCCATCTTTTTGAATTTTCTATCTGTTCATTTTTCTTTAAAATTGTCTCTTCAATAATTGGTTCATTTATAATATTTTTATTATTTTCTAACATTTTTAAATCGCTATTGCAAACACCACAATAATAACACCCATTTCTGCAATCAATAGTATTTTTTACTTCTAATGCATTATTTCTTTCACTAATTAAAAAACCATCTGTGAAACCAAAATCAATAAAATCCCATGGCAATTTCTTATCGACTTCTCTTTCTGCCGTATATTCTATTGGATCAATATCAAACTTATCGAATGCATTAAGCCACAACTCTTTATCAAATTTTTCGCTCCAAGCATCAAATTTTCCACCATTTTTCCATACATCATAAATCACTAAATTTAACCTTTCATCACCACGAGAAATAACACTCTCCACAAGCGATTCGTAAGGATCGTTTGTCATCAATTTTACTTTTATGTCTTTTAATTCTTTTCGTAAATAAGTAATTTTTCTGTCCGCTTCATCCGGTGATAACTGCTTTTCCCATTGAAATGGCGTGAATGGTTTTGGTATAAAAGTCGAGATTGAAACATGAATATTTATCCTGCCATAAGATTTTGACATCAAACTAATTCTCTTTATCAAGTCCACAATTCCGGCAATATCCTCATCAGTTTCAGTTGGCAATCCAATCATAAAGTAAAATTTCATCGTCTTATATTTATTTTCTAAAGCAATTTTAACCGACGAAAACAAATCATCTTCAGAAATATTTTTATTAACAACATCCCTCAATCTTTGAGTTCCGGCTTCTGGTGCAAATGTAATTCCGGATTTTTTTGAATTGTTTATATTATCCATTATTTTTGCATTAAACGAATCTAATCGCATCGATGGCAAAGAAATAGAGATATTATTAAAATTAAAATAATCCTTTGTAGATGCAAAATATTCATTCAATCCGGTATAATCACTTGTCGATAAACTCAATAATGAAACTGTTTCATAGCCGGTATTTTTTAAAGTATCTTTTGTATATTTTGCTAATTCGGAATATGGTCGCTCTCTAATCGGACGATAAATCATTCCAGCTTGACAAAATCTACATCCGGCGGTGCAACCTCGCTGAACTTCCAAAGATAATCTATCCTGCACAATTTCTTTTATCGGAACTAATGGTTTTATTGAATAATTTTTCTTGTCTAAAGTTACAATTTTATTCACTATAACTTTTTTATTCTTATCAAAATATTTTGGAACATAAATTCCCTTTTTAGAATCTGATAATTCTTTCAAAATCTCATCTCGTTTGAAATTATTCCCTTTTAATTCCTTAATCATTTTCATTAATTCTATAATAATTTCTTCCCCATCACCAATCACAAAAATGTCAATTATTTTATTCATTGGTTTAGGATTGACTGCACCGGATCCACCTGCAATTATTATCGGATCTTCTTCTGTTCGTTCGTCCGCAAAAATTGGTATATCCGACAAATCGAGTATATTCAAAACATTTGTATAAGTCATCTCATATTGCAATGTGAAACCCACCAAATCGAATTCTTTTAATGGAGTAAGAGTTTCCAAAGAGTATAAGCTCAAGTCATCAAGTCGCATCAATTCTTCCATATCATACCAAGGAGAATATGCCCTCTCGGCAACAAATGAGTTCTCATTATTTATGATATGATACAATAATTGATAGCCATAAAAAGACATTCCCACATCATAAATATCAGGATAAACCAAACAAATTTTAACATCCATATCATCATGATTTTTACGAATCATATTAAATTCACCACCGCAATATCTGCCGGGTTTTCTCACTTGTGATAATATTTTATCTAATTTAAATTTATCTATTTGTTTCATTTATGTTTAATCCTTGATGCTTGAAATCAAAAATCGGTTATTAAGCGAAGCCAAAATGCCGATTCTATTTACCTTTCCCTCTTACAAAATCACCAACTTCCTTTTCAATATCTAAAATTATATCAATATCTGCATTCTTAATTGGGTTATGTTTTTGCAACATCTCTTCTACAATCTTGGGAATATCCGTGAACTTTATTTTATCTTCCAAGAATAAATATACCGCTTCTTCATTCGCTACATTTAAAACAACGGGATAGGTCTCGCCTAATTTTAATGAATTTATTGCCAGCTTCAATGCAGGAAATTTGCCAAAATCGGGTTCGAAAAATGTTAATTCTCTTATTTTTGCAAGATTTAATTCATCCCATTTTGCTTCGAATCTCTCCGGATAACTGAGAGCATATTGAATTGGCAACTTCATATCCGGCAATCCCATTTGTGCCTTTACGGAACTGTCAACAAATTCAACCATACTATGAATTATCGACTGCGGATGAATAACAACATCTATTTTATTTTCTGGAATATTGAATAGATGATGCGCCTCGATTATCTCCAACCCTTTATTCATCATCGTCGCAGAATCTATAGTGATTTTTTTTCCCATAGACCAATTGGGATGATTAAGTGCATCTTCCACTCGAATATTTTCAAAAGTTTTTATATCTCTATTTAAGAATGGACCACCCGAACCGGTTAAAATTAACTTCCTAATATTTGCATCTTTTTCACCTTGAATACATTGCCAAATTGCCGAGTGTTCGCTATCAACAGGATATATTTTCGTTCCACTATTCTCTGCTAACGAATACAAATAATCGCCGGCCATTACCAAACTTTCTTTATTACTGAGTGCAATATCTATTCCGTTTCTACATGCAGATACAGACGGCAACATTCCACTGCTCCCAACTATCGCATTCACTACAACATCAACTTCATCATTACCGGCAATCTCAATCACAGAATTATATCCACTCATTAACTGAATACCAAAACCACTCAATTCATCTTTTAGAATAGAATATTTGTCATCATCTGCTATCACAACAAATTTCGGTCTAAACTTTTTCGCCTGCTCAATTAATAATTCCACCTGTGATTTTGCTGTAATATAAATCACTTCAAACTTGTCAGAATTATCCTCTATTATCTTTAAAGTATTTTTCCCGATTGAACCGGTAGAACCCAAAATACCAACTTTTTTCAAACTATTATTTCCTTATATTTCTTATACAAATCCGTTAAATTTATATTATTTCTCAATTACTTAAAAATTATATTTAGCAATTTTGTTATTTATTTTTCACTACAAATTAATTCCAACATCAACTCCGACACCATAATTTCCATGCGAATATTTTCCAATAAAATGTAAAAAACCAACCTTGCAATAAATAATCGAATCCAATTTGTAATCACTATCATCAGCCAAATTAAGCGAGATATTTTCATTACTAAAACGACCATTTTCTATTCCAAATTCTGCTCCACCACCAATAGTCAAAAAAGAAAAATTTCTATCAACAAGTACTCTCAAACCAAGAACTCTATTTTTGAAATATTTATTATTTGTAATTCTTTTATTAACAGAAATCAAAATATCATATTTACTCGACTCCCTTATCTCCTTTTTAAAATTTGCAGAGAACAGATAATATTCCAAAGTATTTCCATAATAATCTCTAAAACCAAATCCCATATTTATTGAATAATTTTCAAGCAAATTAATATTAGCACCAAAAACAGGAAAATAAATATCTAATGCAGATAGATAATTTATATCTAAATTCATACAATTGCCTTTTACTTCTGTACCAGAATTTATTAAATCAACTCCTGATAATAAATTTTTTACCTGAGTTTCATTTTTAATATTCAATATTTCCGTAATTGAATTTGCATAGCTAAAACCAAATAGTAATAACATCAACAAAAAACTTTCCAAAATACGAAAGTATCTTTTAATTCTATTTTCATTTCTAATTAATCTCATATTACACCAATCCAAAAGAAGACAAATTACTTAATTGAAAGAATACCTCTGTCACTGTTTTTTATGAATTCGACTATATTACTGCTCTCTTTTGTTTTTGGGAAATTATCTTCAATATATTTAATTGCATCTTTGATATTATATTTGGAACGAAAAATAACTGTATATATTTCTTTTATTTCACTAATTTTTTTATTGGTAAATCCTCTTCTTCTCAATCCAACAACATTTAATCCCTTAAATTGTATCGGTTCACCGGCTGCCAAAATATATGGTGGAACATCTTTACCAATCTTCCATCCACCACCAATAAATGAATGAGTACCTATTTTTGAAAATTGGTGAATCGCAACCATTCCACTAATTGTTGCATGATATTCAATTATCACATGACCTGCAACCTGTGTTAAATTAGATATAATAACATTATCGCCAAGAATACAATCATGAGCAATATGAACATAGGCCATTATTAAACAATTACTGCCAATAACTGTTTTTTCTCTATGCATTGTTCCTCTATGAATCGTAGCATATTCTCTTATTGTCGTATTATCTCCAATAAATGTATAAGTTTTTTCACCATTATATTTTAAATCTTGATTTACTTCACTAATAATTGCACCGGGATAAATTTCACAATTATTTCCAATTCTCGCTCCTGGTCTAATTATTGCGTTTGAATTTATGATAGTATTATCACCAATAATTACATCTTCATCAATAATTGCATTTGGAAAAACTCTTACATTTTTACCCAATTGAGCATTTTTATTTATTATAGCTTTATTACTAATATTTTCCAATATGATTTTTCTTTATTTTTCGGTAATTGCAGCACTTAATTTTGCACTTGCGACTTTTTTTCCATCAACATAAGCAACTGCTTCCATTACTGTAAAATTTCTTTTTTGACGAATCATTGTCACTTCCAATTCAAGTTGGTCTCCAGGAGTAACAATTTTTCTAAATTTTACATTATCCATACTTGTAAACATCACAAGTTTGCTATCAGGATTTTCCAAAGAATTCAATAGCAAAACACCACCCGCTTGCCCCAGTGCTTCTAATATCATAACACCCGGCATTATTGGTCTTCCGGGAAAATGTCCCGTAAAAAAAGGTTCGTTCACAGACACATTTTTAATTGCAACAATCTTTTTTCCCGGAGTAAGCTTTGTGATTCTGTCAACCATTAAAAATGGATATCTATGTGGAAGAATTTTTGTAATCGTCTCAATATCTATTGAAATATATTCCTGTTCTTCACTTGCTTGAATAAATTCATTTTGTAGAAATTGTTTACTGAACATCTTTCTAATTTTCTTGACTAATTCGACATTAGAACGATGACCACTTCGGGCTGCAACTACATGACCTTGCATCGGAACTCCAAGCAAAGACAAATCACCAATTAAATCTAATATTTTGTGACGAACAGGTTCATTTGCATATCTCAATTTACGATTATTAAGAATTCCTTTTTCACCTATCGTTATAGTGCTTTTAATACCAAACAATTTTTTCAATTTTTCTTTTTCTGAATCTATAATATGTTTATCAACAAAAATAATAGCATTCTCTAATGTGCCACCTTTAATTAATCCATGATTTTTCAACATTTCTACTTCACTTAATAAACTAAAAGTTCTAGCAGGAGCTATTTCATTGATAAAATTATCAGATAGAGAATAAATCGCATAATATTGTGTGCCGATATTTTGCTCGTCATGATATTGAACCATAAATGTGATTCTAAACCTATCTGAAGGTGTAACATGTATATCAATTTCTTCAGAAGGATCGCTATAGGTCACAGTTCTATCAATCACTAATTTTTTTCTAACTGCATCTTGTTCAATGATTTTAGCCGATAATAATGCATCAACAAAGGGCTTTGCACTACCATCCATCACTGGTGGTTCCGGTCCAGATAATTCAATTAATAAGTTATCTATTTCTAATCCCGAAACTGCTGCCAACACATGTTCAACTGTATGAATTTCATTTCCATTTATACCTAATTTCGTTCCTCGAGATATATCTACAACATGGTCTATATCAGCGGGGATTTCAATCTGTTTCTTTAAATCTGTTCTTAAAAATTTAATACCAGTATTTGCTTTCGCCGGTTTAAATGTAAGTTTCGATTCTACTCCTGTATGAAGACCAATTCCCGATACACAACCTTTTTTTTGAATTGTATGTTGCTTTTTTACAATCATTTTTTTCCTTCTTTTAAAAAAAATTTTATTGTTTTATATAATTCTGGTAATTTCCTTAACATTCCTTCTCGCCGTCTAAATTCTCTTATTGGTATAGCAGGAATTCCACTAAGTATCACACCGTCTTTAACATCCTTTGATATGCCGGAAAATGCTGCGACTTGTACAAAATTACCTATATTAATATGTCCGTTAATCCCCACCATTCCACCAAAACTACAGTAATTCCCAATTACAGTTCCACCTGCAACTCCTATCCGTCCGGCAAATGCACAATGTTTACCAACTTTTACATTATGAGCAAAATGTACATGATTATCAATTTTCGTTCCTTCACCAATAATCGTATTTCCAATTGAACCTCTATCAATGCAACTATTTGCTCCAATCTCAACATTTTTCCCAATTATTACTTTGCCCAATTGTGGAATTTTATTGAATTTTTCATTATCAAATGTGAAACCAAATCCATCGCTTCCAATTACCGCTCCCGAATGTATTATACAATTATCACCAATTTCAACACTATCATAAATGGCAATATTGGAATAAATTATTACATTATTCCCAATTATTACATCTCTACCAATTACCGAATTTGCTCCAATATTACAATTATTGCCAATTTTTGCAGTTGGGTCAATCACTGCTTTTGGATGAATTTTGTGTTCTAACAATCCCCTGCCTGATAAAAACAAGTGACTAATTTTCGCCATTGATTCTTGTGGATCTTTAGAAATAATTATATTAGGAAAATTATCAACAAAACTTTCTTTCACAATCACAACCGAAGCTTTAGTATTTTCTAAATACTTCTTATATTTATTATTTCCGACAAAAGTTATTTCGCCATTCTTGGCATTTTGAATTTCGCTAACATTATTAATCTCAATATTAGCATCACCAACATATTCAAGCCCTAAATAATTCCCGATTTCAGCAAGGGTTTTTATCACAAATTATTTCCTTAATTCTCTCAACACAACATTTGTTAAATCCAATGCCGGATCTGCAAAAACAATTGAACCTTTTGATGCATCTAAAATGAAATCATAATTGTCTTCTTCACCAACTTGAGTTAAAATTTTATTAATTTTTTCTAATATCGGTCCAAGATACTCAGCTTCTTTTTTATAAATCTCCCCATTATTACCAAATTTTTCCATCTGATAATTTTGGAGTTCTACTTGCAAATCTTGTATCTCTTTCTCTTTCTCTTTTTTCCAAGAATCAGTTGCTACAAATTTTTTCTTCTCATATTCTTCTAATAACTCCTGTCCTTTCTTTTGCATATCTTGGAATTCCTGTTGCATCTTTACCGTCTCTGTTTCCAATTTTGCCATCGCATCTTTTGCTTCTTTATATTCCGCTAATATCTGTTCCGAATTTACATACCCAATTTTCATTCCCTCTGCAAATACACTCGAAACAATAACACTCAAAAAAACAATCGACATTATAATTCGTTTCATTTAAACACTCCTTTTTTCAATTCCTGAATTTATTAAATTATTTTATCATTTACTAATTTTTTTTAATTTTTCTTAAAAAGACCTGCCAAATACAAAATGTGTCTCCCAACCCGGTCCATCGTCCATGAGAACAGAATCAAATCCATATCCAACATCAAAACCTAACATTCCCACCATCGGCATATAAACTCTTGCACCAACTCCAACCGATTTTACCATTTCATTCAATTTTATATCATTAAAATCATTCCAAACTCTACCGGTCTCAGCAAAACCCAAAACATACATTGTAGGATTTGGTGAAACTAAAAACCTCATCTCCATAGAATATTTAAACATTGCATTTCCAACTGCATGACTTGAACTTGGTGGTCCGATTGACTGATCTGCATAACCTCTCAGTGATGTAACATATTGAACCATACTGCTTCCACCCATCTGGAAATATTCTTGATAAGGAACAATTGACTCAGATTTCATTGATTCAAATTCACTCAATAATCCAACTTCCATATTTTGATAAAATACCAAATTTTTTACGATGGGAGTCCACCATTCTACTTTAAATTTATTCTTAAGAAAATTTTCATTGCCACCTAATATTCCACCCGACAATTTTGTTTGTAAACTAATTGAAGAACCTTCTTGTGGATATTCCGGATGACTCCGGCTATTCCTTGATATTACTTGAGTTATACTTCTTTCTTGTGTCTTTTCACCTTCATTTAAATAATTCTCATATACAGAACCTTCATCAATATCCGTATATACCTTCTGTGACACATTCGCACTCCAATTTCCTCTAAAATAGCTATCGGGCCATCTAAATCTCCTGCCAAACTGCAAAGAAACGCCAACTATTTGACTATTATATGGTTGGTAAAATCTATCAGTTTTATTTCTTTCTGAATAATAAAAACTTCCTCCAACCAAATTTGGTCTGCCCATAAACCATGGCTCTGTGAAACTCACACTTAAATTTTGATAAGAATAAGACCTACTATATTGAGTAGATAATCGTTGCCCTCTTCCACCCAAATTATTTATCTGAACTCCCACAGTTCCAATAAAACCATTCATCTCACTATACCCAATCGATGCATTGACTCTATCGCTTGATTTCTCTTCTACGGAGACCTCTAAGTCAACATGTTCATCATCAACAGGAACAATTTCGGGTTGAACATCTCCAAAATAATTTAGCATAAAAATTTCTCTATTTGATCTTATCAATCTTTCACGATTAAAAATATCACCGGGGAATACCTTCAATTCTCTTCTAATAACAAAATCACGAGTTCTATCATTTCCAATAATTTTCACATTCCTAATCTTAACAATTTTATTTTCAGTAATTTGTATTTTTACATTTATTTTGTTTCTTCCCACAGGTTCTATTTCAGGAGTAATTTCTGCAAATAAATATCCAGTATCCATATATATACTTCTAATTCTCTGATCAACTGCCATTTCAAAATCATCTTCCTTAAACTCTTCACCCTTTTTAATTCCGGCACTATTTATGCTTTTCAACAGAAATTCTGTCTTATATTTTTCATTTCCTTCTATCGACACATTGCCATAATAATATTTTGGACCCTCTTTAATATAAAGTTTTAATGCAAGATGTTTTTTCTCTTTATCCAACGAAACTTTTGTTTTCACAATTCTTGCATCACGATATCCCTGATCTCTGTAGAATTTTAATAATGTTTTTTTATCTTCTTTAAATTTTTCCTTGTCATATTTACCACCGATAAATAGCTTATACCAACCGGTTTGTTTTGTCTCTTTAAGTTTAAATTTCAATCGCAAATCGCTAAAATTCTTATTTCCAATAAACACAATCTCATCTACTTTTACTTTTTTTCCTTCTTTAATATCAAAAATAATATCAATTTTATTTCCCTTGCCTTCTACCACTTCTGTTGAAACTTCAACTTTTGCATTATAAAATCCATCTTCCTTATACTTATCTTTAATTTTTCTATTTGCTTTATTAATCAAATGCGGTGTAATTATTTGTCCTCTGAATAAAGAAATATCATCTTTTATCTCTTTTGTTTTATATTTCTTATTTCCTACATACCTTATTTTTCTTAATCTTGGATATTCATCTACCATCACAATCAAATATACACCGCTTGCCGTTTCTTTGTCAATAATCACCTTCACATCACTGAATAATCCTAATTGCCAAAGTTTTTTAATTCCGGTTTGAACATCTTCACCGGAAAGTTCCGCACCGGCAATAAATCCGGAATTTAACTTGATAATTTTTTCTGAAGCGGTAATTGCACCTTCAACCGTCACATTTAGTACTTTTATTTTTTGAGATTGAGCATAGCCATTACTAATAAAAAAAGCAAATAGCACAACAATAATTGGTATAATATTTCTAATTCTCTTCATCTTTCTTAATATTTCCATTCTAATTTTTTTCTCACCTTATTTGTTCACTCGTTTTTCCAAATCTTCTTTCTCTATTCAAATAAACACTTATTGCTTTAAAATATTCCTCTTCTCTAAATGCCGGCCAATAAATATCCGCAATATAATATTCCGAATATGCCGATTGCCATAACAAGAAGTTACTAACTCGAAATTCTCCACTGGTTCTAATAATTAAATCGGGATCGGGAATATTTTTTGTATATAATCTTTGGGCAATCATTTTTTCATCAATATCATTTGGTTTATATTTTCCACCTGCGATTTCTTCTGCAATTTGTCTCATTGAATGTAATATTTCTTCTCTACTTCCGTAACTCAGTGCAAGAATCAATGTCAATCCTTTATTATTTTTCGTCTTTTCAACTCCGTCCAATAAATCATTTCTCGTCTTTTTGGGAATCTCACTAATATTTCCAATGATTTGCAACCTTACATTGTTCCTATCTAATTCATTTATTTCGTTTTTAATAGTTTTAGACAAAAGTGACATCAAAGCATTCACCTCGAATTTTGGTCTTTGCCAGTTTTCTTTTGAAAATGTATATAAAGTTAAATATTCTATACCTATTTCACCACTCAATCGAACTATTTCTCTAACAGAATTAATTCCTTCTTTATGTCCGGCAACACGAGATAAATTTCTCTTTTTCGCCCACCTGCCATTACCGTCCATTATTATAGCAATATGTTTCGGCAAATTCTTGTTTTCTTTTAAACTATTTTTTTTCATTATTTTTGAATCTGTTTTTTCTTATATGTTTTTTCAGCCATCTTATTATATATCAAACAAAAGGAATCATCATCTAAAGCAAATCCTAAACTATAATTCCAACCATCAAATGTCAATTCTTCATATTCGTCTTGAATATCTTCTACAACAATATGGTTAATATCTTCAGAAAAAATGTCATCTTCTAATTTAAATAAATCACTATTATCATTATAAACTTTAAATATTTTATGCTTCCAAAATATTGAATTTTCATTAGTATTTTTTTCTATTTCTTTCAAATTTCCTCTCTTATACTCGGCATTCTCTTCTTTTTTTTGAATATTTTATCAGCATCGCATCATTAAAATACCCAAACATGACAATCTTTGGAAAATACAAAAATATTATGCAAATACCAAGCACTAATTTGTGATTTGTTAACTTTATTCGGTAATTTATATGGAAAATTGGATAAAACTCTATTAGAGAAATGCAATATCTTGGAGACATTTGCAACGAACTAAAACTAACTATAACTAACTAATCATCTAATTAATCGAATTTATCTAATTTATTGTCATTAGTTGTCATTTATTGTCATAATCACCACAAAAGAACACAAGGAACACAGAGATTATCTAATTTATCTAATTGGTCATCGAATTAATCTAATTTATCTAATTGTTGTCATTTATTGTCATTGACTCAGACACACTTTTATGCACGATATATTCTAAACTTCTAAACCCCTAACCTTCTAACCTTCTTTAAGTTGTCATTGATTGTCATTAATAGTTATTCGTTGTCAAATGACCAAATGACCCAATGACCTCCTAACCTCCTAACCCTCTAAACTCCTAACCTCCTAACCTTCTAACCTCCTAACCTTCTTCAACCCCTCTATGGCTCAATCTCAATACGCTTTAGAAAAAATAACCTGAGTTTCAGAATCCCTACCTGTATGAAAACATTTACCGGATTCTTTTGTTTTTTCAAATAATTCACATCTTATAGTTGCTTTGGTTTCATCTTTTATTCTATTTTCGTCATCGCTACTACCTGCCCAAAATGTTCTCGCAAATCCACCATCTTCTACAACTTTTTTAAGGTCATCATAACTATCTACATCTATTGTATTCTCTTCTCTGAATTTAATCTGCTTATCAAACATATCTTTTTGAATTGTATCAAGTAATTCGGAAATATTTTCTAAAAATTCATCTAATGACGGAAATGATTTTTTGCCCGTATCTCTTCTGACCGTAACAACTCCATTTCTATCGGCATCTTTTGGACCTATTTCTACTCTCACAGGCACACCTTTCATCTCCCATTCGTTGAATTTATATCCGGGAGTCATCGATTCTCTATCATCAAAATTGAATCTGATATTTTTCTCTTTCAATACAGGTTCTATTTTTTTCCATAAATTCATTACTTTTTCTTTGCTCTCTTCATCGCGAAAAATCGGAACTATAACAATCTGATGTGGAGCAATTTTCGGTGGCAACATCAATCCTTTATCATCACCGTGTGTCATAATAATTGCACCAACAAGACGAGTACTAACTCCCCAACTTGAAGCATAAACGAATTCCTGTTCATTATTTTTATTCTGAAATTTCACATCGAATGCCTTTGCGAAATTCTGTCCGAGATAGTGTGAAGTTCCTGCCTGCAATGCCTTCTTATCTCCCATCAATGCTTCTATTGAATATGTCTCAACTGCACCCGGAAATTTCTCATTCTCAGTTTTCTTTCCAACCAAAACCGGCATTGCCAAAAAATCCTCAGCTAATTTTTGATAAATATTTATCATCTGAATCGCTTCGTCTTTTGCTTCTTTCGCTGTTTCGTGGGCAGTGTGTCCCTCCTGCCATAAAAATTCCGTTGTTCGGAGAAATAAGCGAGTTCGCATCTCCCAACGGACTACATTTGCCCACTGATTTATTAATATTGGTAAATCGCGGTATGAATTTATCCACTTTTTATACATCGCCCAAATTATCGTTTCTGAAGTCGGTCTGAGAACGAACGGCTTTTCCAATTTTTTTCCGCCTGCATGTGTGACAACAGCAACTTCCGGAGCAAATCCTTCCACATGTTCCGCCTCTTTCTTAAGAAAATCTTCAGGAATTAACATCGGAAAATATGCATTTACATGACCGGTTTCTTTAAACATTCTGTCGAGATTTGATTTTATATTTTCCCAAAGTGCATAACCATAAGGTCTAATTACCATACAACCTTTTACCGGTGAATAATCTGCCAATTCACCTTTTGTCACAACATCTGTGTACCATCTGCTATAATCTTTTGATTGTGGTGTGACTCCTTTACTCATTCTCATTCTCCATATTTTTATATCCCAATTGTGTAAACGGATTTACCATAATCGTCGCAACATTTTTTTGATTAGCATCAATTCTTTTCAAATATCTCAAATACATCGATACAACAATCGCTTTTACCTGTGATAAATCAGAATAATCTCCGTGTACAATCTTCTTTAATTGCTCATCAATCGGTCCGGATATTTCAGTTTTATATTCGCTCATTATCTGTTTGCATATTTTTTCGTCTTTGTTTATGAATGCTTCTTTCAACATAGCAAAATGTTTCAAAACTTTATCTTCTTTATCCGCTACAATTTTATCAAGTTCTCCAAATTCCATCATTTTTTTATATATCAATGCGATGTCAGCAATATTTTTGCAATTGTCACCTATTCTTTCCAAATGATTTACAACTGTCGCAATTCCAAGTGCAAATGGCAAATCGTTTCTATATTTTTGCGACAATAAAAGGTGCGTTTCAATATTTTCTCTGACAGAAACATGCATAAAATTTACCCGCTTATCTTTTTCTCGCAGTGCAAATATTTTCTCTTCGGAATACTCTTTTCGCAGAATATGATAAGCATCTGAAAACATCTCTTGATCAAAACGAATCATTTCAATCAATAATTCCCACGATTTATCCAACAAACCTTTACTGCGAAATTTATGCCCCAACTCTTTCCAAAAACTATTCTCTCCACCTTTATTAAACATACTATAACCTCTCTATTACTAATATTACTAAAATTGGAATTACAAAAAATATTACACCGATAAAAACAAATGCTACCCAGCGATGATTATAAACAATTCCCGAAACCTTTTCGGCTAAATATAGTGGGATATTTCTCAAGAATTTTATGCCAAAAATAATCGTTCCACCGAATACATTAAAAAGTAAATGAGCAAATGCAACCGTCACCGCAGAAATTTCTCCTGTCACTAATGATGCCAAAATCGTAGTCATTGTAGTCCCGACATTCGCACCAATCGTGTATGGATATATTTGAACAATATTCAACATTCCGGCACCAACAAGTGGAACAACCAATGAAGTTGTCACTGAACTGCTTTGCACCAAAATTGTCAACAACATTCCAAATATAAAAGCTCGGAAAGCACTTTTGAAAATCAACTTGTCAAACAAAGATTCTGTCTTGTCAATTATTACACTTTTCAATAATGTGACAATATATTTCAATGACACAAACAACAAAACAAATCCAATAATAAGAACAATAATCGGTTGCTCATAAGCAAATTCAATAATAAAATGTGCCACAGGTTTCACAATCATTTTGAGCGGACTATGAAATTTCAATCCTCCAGTACCAATCATTAAATTCGATAAAAAAGTTGCCGACTTTCCCAACAAATTAAAAGATACTTGTAATGGAAAAATAATTAATACCGCCAATATATTAAAATAATCATGAACGGTAGCCGCACCAAATGCTCTTTTAAATTCATCTCTTCTTCCTATTGAACCAATTGAGACAATACTATTCGTCACAGAAGTTCCAATATTCGCTCCCATAATAATCGGAATCGCTCCTGCGATTGTCAACACTCCACCACCAACCATTCCTACAACAATTGAGGTGACAGTTGAAGAACTCTGCACCAAACTCGTCACAAGAATTCCAATAAATAATCCCTCAAGTGGCGACGATGTAGAATTTAGCAACTGCTCCGCAACTCCACTTCCAAATAACTTAAATGCCGAACCAACTAATTCTATACTCAACAAGAAAACATACAACAACCCTAAAAGTGCTGAGATTTTGAATATAATATTTGCTATTTTTTTATACATTTTTTTCCTTTTTCATAATCGCTGTAATATAATTTAAATTAAATATCTTTACAAAGAAAAAAATGTGAAAAAGTTTTTGTTACCCTGCACACAAAAAGAGATACCCAATATAACTACTGAGTATCTCTTTCTATTTGTAATTCGTAATTCATAATTATTAATTCCTAATGGTTGACTTTGCAATGAACTGGTGCCATTTTTAATAAAAATATATTATATTAAGATAATTAAAAATGGTGTAGAAAATGGAAAGAAATTTATTAATAACAAAACGAAAAAAAGCAAAATATTTATACAAAAAAAAGTAATAAATCAAATATTATCAAATAAAATGATGCACCAGTTCATTGCAAAATTAACCTCTAATCTCCTATCCTTTTAGCCATCTTATCATCGCTTTGCGGTTTTTTTCTTTTTTTTGTATCTGACTAAAACGAACTATAACGAAGAACCTTTTGGGCTAAAGCCCTATTTGGGTCGCATCATTTCATCCACAGGTTAAAACCTGTGGCTATTTATTTCAATTTTCAATTAAAATAATCCGTGTTAATCCGCATTATCCGCGGAAATCCGTGTGCTACAAAAAAACACTTGCATTTTGCACTTATGTTCATTATATTATACACGAAATTTGAAATTAAGGAATAGAATGCCACGACATAAAAAAAATAGAATCATTTTCAGACCACCCATTTTTACGGACTTTAAACCACTTGGAGTTAGAAAAAATGCTTTGGATACAATATCTTTGACGATAGATGAATATGAAGCAATTCGTCTATATGATTATTTTGGTAATGAACATTTAGAAGCTTCAGAGAAAATGGAAATATCTCGCTCCACATTTACAAGATTAATAAAAAGTGCTCATAAAAAAATTGCAGAATTTATTATCGATGGTAAAAGTTTAAAAATAACAGGTGGAAATATTCATTTTCGTGAAAACATTATAAAATGTTATTCATGTGGTCAAATATTTAATGGCAATTTTGAAAATCAAATTACTGAATGTCCATTCTGTGGTTCGGAAAAATTAATTGATCTTGCTAAAGGATTTGGACATGGTGAATGTTGTCGAAACAGAGGCGGTGGTAGAGGTAGAAATTAAGGTTAAGGTTAAGGTTGAGATTGAGATTAAAGAAATAAATTTAACAATAAAATTATTAATAAAAAGAGGAGAAATGTTATGGCACGAGGTAACAGACAAGGTCCTAATGAAATGGGACCAATGACAGGCAGAGGATTAGGATACTGCAATGGTTACGAAAGTCCAGGATTTGCAAATGGTACACCACGAGGCGGTGGTGGCTTTGGACGAGGATACGGTCGTGGTAATGGCCGTGGAAATGGTCGCGGATTCGAAAGAGGTTTTGGCAATTATGGTCATGGATATAGGAATGGCGGTTTTTTTCCAAATCCCAATTACCCTACTCCACAATATTCTGAAAAAGACGAAGCAAAGTATCTTGAGACAGAAATTAAAACACTTAAAGAACAAGTCACAGCTACAGAAAAACGCCTGTCAGAATTGAAGAAAAAAGATGATTAAATCATCAAAGATAGGCGACACTATTGTCGCCTATCAATTTTTCTTAAAAAGGAGATAAATAATGAATGACGGAAAACATCAAGACGGATTTAAATATAGAAATGCAAGAGATAAAAGCCACAGAGGTAGAAATTCTGTAATTGGAACAATTTTTACTGCTATTACTGGAACAGTTATTAAAGATCTCACAAGTGGAAACAGTAAAATAAAAAAATTATTTAAACAATTTTCCATTAATAAGAGTAAAAAACTTAACGACAAAACAGAAAGTAAACAGAATCAAATAGACGAAAAAGAAATTATTGATACTGAATATAAAAATGTTGTAAAAGGAGATAAAAATGACTAACTTTAAAGATGGTGGTGGAATGGGCAAAAACAGAGGAACCGGTCAAGGTAAAGGTAGAGGCGAAGGAAAAGGAATGGGCAGAAACAAAGGTGGAGCTTTTGGACCGGGTGGAATATGTGTATGTCCCAAATGTGGAGAAAAGGTTTCTCATCAACGAGGATTAAAATGTACAGAAATAAAATGTCCCAAGTGTGGGAATAGATTAGTAAGAGAAGAATTATTAAATAAGTAAAAGGAAAAAAGGAGAAAGAAATGAAATTTAAAGTTGACGAAGATTTATGTATTGGATGTGGAGTTTGTGAAAGTGAAGCTGATGCAGTATTTGAAATGCAAGATGATGCAAAAGCACATGTGATTTTAGATCCTGTTCCATCTGATATGGAAGACGACGCTATATCTGCAGAAGAAGCATGTCCAACAGATGCAATTACTCACGAATAGAGAATATCTGAATGAGTAAATCATCAATTGATATTGCTTGGAACAAAAAGATGTCATTCAAAACATCTTTAAATGGTCATGAAATAATATTAGATGCGGACAAAAATGTCGGAGGTGAGGATAAAGGTCCGCCTCCGAAACCATTTATGTTAATTGCACTCGGTGGTTGTACCGCCATGGATGTAATTTCTATTTTGGGAAAAATGCGTGTGGAAGTGGAAGATTTCCATGTTAGAGTAGAAGGCGAATTAACAGAAGAACATCCGAAGCACTATCACAAAATGCATGTAATTTATGAATTCAAAGGTGAAAATTTACCAATGGATAAAATTAAAAAAGCTGTAAAACTATCGGAAGATAGATATTGTGGTGTTTCTGCAACATACAAAAAAGCAATGGAATTAACTTCAGAAATTAAGATAATTAATTAATTTCATATTTTAATCTATTGAAATTATACATAAATCAATCGCTATTAATTAGCGACTACAATTTTATGGTTTTAATAATATTAAAAAAAAAGGAATAAAATGAATAAAAAAATAGCAATTCCAACAACAAATGGAAATTTAAGTCAACATTTCGGACATTGTGAAAAATTTGCAATTTACGATGTGGAAAACGACAAAATTGTAAATGAAGAATTTATCACTCCCCCACCCCACGAACCGGGTTCACATCCTGCTTTTTTAAGAGAATTTGGCTGTGGTACAATCATTGCAGGCGGAATGGGAACAAAAGCACAACAATTATTTCAACAAAATAATATTGAAGTAATTATCGGATTACAATCTGAT
>JAYEHX010000077.1:18558-34321 GCA_034659735.1 Fidelibacterota bacterium
AAAAAAATGGGAGAACTCAAGCATTTTGAACTAAAAAATCTTGATTTTATTGAAAGTAAATTAATTATTGGTGAAGAACAGGCAGTTCCATTGATCAAACAAACATTAGAATATGTTGACAATAAATTCCCAAAAAAAGATATTATTAAAATCTATGATTCTCCACCCGGAACTTCTTGTCCTGTAATTGAAGCAACTAAAGATGCCGATCTAATTTTTTTAGTCACAGAACCAACTCCCTTTGGTTTACACGATCTAAAATTGGCTGTAGAAACAATGAAAGAACTAAAAAAAGATTTTGGAGTTATAATTAATCGATATGGAATAGGAGATGACAAGGTTGTTTCATATTGCAAAAATAATAATATTCCAATAGTAGCAAAAATTCCTAACGACAGAAAAATAGCCAGCTTGTATTCTGATGGAAAATTACTCTATAAAGAAATTCCAGAAGTAAAAATACAACTTGAAAAAGTAAAAGATTTTATCATAAAATATCAAACGGGAAAAATGAAATGAAAGAAATAGTTATTATTTCAGGAAAAGGTGGAACCGGAAAAACATCAATTACTGCATCACTCTCTTATCTTGCGGGAAATAAAGTTATAGTTGCCGATTGCGATGTAGATGCTTCAGATATGCATCTTTTATTAAAACCGGATTTTGAAAAATCTGAAGATTTTTATAGTGGTTTACTTGCAAAAATAGATCAGGCAAAATGTATAAAGTGTGGAAAATGTGCTGATGTTTGTCGATTTGATGCAATTCCAATTATTGATGGAAAATATATTGTTGAGCCATTGAGTTGTGAAGGTTGTGGATATTGTCCATTAGTTTGTCCTACAGATGCAATTGATATGAGTGAACAGGATGTTGGCAAATTGTTTGTTTCAAATATTCGAACAGATACAAAAATGGTTCATGCATCACTAAAAATCGGAGCGGACAACTCCGGAAAATTAGTGGCAGAGGTAAAAAATAAAGCAAAAAGTTTGGCAGAAAATAACGAAAAAGAATTCATAATTGTTGATGGTTCGCCGGGAATTGGTTGTCCTGTTGTCTCTTCACTTTCAGGAGCAGATCTTGCTGTATTAGTGACGGAACCGTCGGTTTCGGGAATTCACGACTTAAAAAGAGTGTATGAATTAGTGAAAAAATTCAACATAAAAGCCGGATGTATAATAAATAAAGCCGATGTAAATAAAAAGAAAGTAAAAGAGATTCACAATTTCCTTGAAGAAGAAAATATTGAATTTATCGCTGATATTCCTTACGATGAAAATTTTACAAAAGCAATGACAAATGGTAAAACAATTGTTGAATTTGATAATGGTAAATTAAAAGAGATATTAGAAAAGAGTTGGGAAAAAATAAAGAAATTAACAAAATAATAAGAATTTATTAAACATAATTTTACAGAATTTACAAATATAACATTAATTAAATGGAGAAGAAAAATGAAAATTGTTTTAACAGCAAAAGGTAAAGAGTGGGATTCAAAAATAGACCCAAGATTTGGTAGAACCGAGTATATATTTATTTATGACGAAGACAGTGATAAAGTTGAAATTTTGGATAATACCGCCGTTGCTTCCGAAGCTCATGGAGTCGGACCAAAAACAGCACAAAAGATTTTTGAAGCAAATGCAGATGTATTAATTACAGGAAACGGACCGGGCGGAAACGCTAAAACCGTTTTGGAAAGTGGCAACTTGAATATTTTTGTTGGTGCCAGTGATATGACTTTGAAAGAAGCTTATGACGCATATAAAAAGGATGAGTTGAAAAAATTCTAATACTTGTTGGGAGAATTAAATGGAAAAAATGAAAGTAGCTTTTGCCACCGATGACGGTAAATCCTTTATGGGTCGCCATTTTGGAGATGCGGAACATTATTATATTTATGAAATCGATAATAACAATGCTAATTTTGTAAAAATAATTGATAATAATACTGAAGAAGAAAAAATGCATGCTGATCCCAAAAAAGCAAAAGGAATTACAAATTTACTCAGTGAAGAAAATGTTAATGTAGTTGTTTCAAAAATTTTTGGTCCAAATATAAAACGAATCAAGAAAAAATTTGTTTGTATAGTTGTAAAAGAAGAAAAAATTGAAAAAAGCATAAATAATATTTGTAATAATATTGAAAATATCTATAATGAATGGGAAAAAGGAAAGGGAAGAAAACATTTATCTTTTTAACTATGTAAAATAAATGTTCCCAAGGAGAAAATATGAAAATTACAATAGTTTACGACAATACTTCATTTAAAGATGATTTGACTGCTGATTGGGGATTTTCCTGTGTTATTGAAACTGACAATCGGAAAATTTTGTTTGATACCGGAGGAAGTGGAAAAATCCTTTTAAAAAATATTGCAGATTTAAATATTGATCCGTTATCTATTGATGACATTATAATTTCTCATCCGGATTTTGATCATATCGGCGGGCTTTCTACATTTTTACTTTTAAACAAAACTGCTACTATTCATATTCCAATTTCATTTCGTGGAATTCATTATCCAAATGAAGTAAAATATTATAATAAACCAACAAAAATTTATGAAAATATTTTTCTGTCAGGAGAATTAGATAAACGAGAACAATCATTGGCAATTAACACTGATAAAGGTCTGGTTTTGATAATTGGTTGTGGGCATCCCGGTGTAGAAAAAATTATGAATTCTGTTTCACAATTTGGTAATATTTATGCAATTGTTGGTGGATTACATGGCTTTAAAGAATTTAAAGTTTTGGAAAATCTCAAATATGTCTGCCCTACTCACTGCACAAAATATAAAGAAAAAATCAAATCTTTATATCCAGAAAAATATATAGAAGGCGGAGTTGGAAAAATTATTAATTTATGAATCAAAAAGAATGCAAATGGTACTGCTGTTGTCCAATAAGATATTTTACTGAAGATGGAAAATTAGATAAAAAATGGTCGGAGAAATATTGCCACGGCGATTGGGAAAAATGTATCAGATTTCAAAAAGAAGAAAATGGGATTTATCACCCCGATAATATGTTACCTAATGGAGAAATAGATGAAAACTTATCTTGATTGCTTCCCTTGTTTTATGCAACAAACTCTAAGATCAGCCAGAATATCAACAAATGACGAGACAAAAATCAAAAAGCTTCTCGATGAAGTTGGAATGATGTTAAAAGATATTCCTATGGAAAATACACCACCGGAAACTGGTGAAATTATTTATAAAAAAATAGCGGAAATTACAGGGAATAACGATCCATATAAAAAAATAAAAAAACAAAATATTGATGAAGCATTAGCATTATATCCGAAATTGAAAGAAATTGTAAAAAATTCTGATGATAGACTTCTAACTGCAGTTCGTCTTGCCATTGCAGGAAATGTAATTGATTTGGGAATGGGTAAGGAATTTGATATTGTTAAAGATGTAGAAAAAATTCTGAAGCAGGACTTTGCTATTTTTGATTATGAACAATTTAAACGCCATTTAGATTTGCACGATGAAATTTTATATATTGGTGATAATGCAGGCGAGACGGTTTTTGACAAAATTCTTATCGAGGAACTCCCCCACTCTATCACTTATGTTGTCAGAGGAATTCCAATAATAAACGATGTGACAATTGACGAAGCAAAATATATTGGTATTGACAAAGTAGCAAAAATCATCTCTTCCGGAACTACTGCTCCCGGAACTATCTTAAATTTATGTAATGATGATTTTATTAAAAGATTTAATGATGCAAGTATGATTATTAGCAAAGGGCAAGGGAATTATGAAGGACTTTCAGATGTGAAAAGATCTATTTTCTTTCTACTGAAGGCAAAATGTCCGGTTATCGCTCATCATATCGGTGTTGAGGAAAATGATATTGTATTAAAAGGAATAAACATCAGCCACGAAAAACACGAAAAAACACGAAAAAAAGTTAAATAAAAAACATAAAAGACAAAAAAACACAAAAAAATTAATAAAAAATAATATTGTATTGAAGGAAATAAAATGTATAAATATCTTTTTGGACCGGTACCGTCTCGTCGATTAGGAATATCTTTGGGTATAGATTTAATTCCGGCAAAAGTATGTTCGTTAAATTGTGTTTACTGCGAATGTGGAAAAACTACAAATTTAACAATTGAGAGAAGAGAATATGTCCCATATAACGATGTAATTAGAGAATTAAGCCACTATTTAGATAATAATCCTGCTCCTGATTTTATAACTTTTTCCGGTTCAGGTGAGCCAACTTTAAATTCAAGAATTGGTGACATTATCAAATTTTTAAAATCAAAATACACTAATATTCCAATTGCTGTTTTAACAAATGGAACTTTATTTGACCAAAAAAAAGTGAGAACAGAATTGTTAAAAGCCGATCTTGTATTGCCTTCGCTTGATGCAACAACGGAATCGTCTTTTAGAAAAATCAACAGACCATTTCATTCATTATCTATTGACAAATATATACAAGGATTGATTGATTTTAGAAAAGAGTATAGTGGAAAAATATGGCTTGAAGTGCTAATCCTCCCGGAATACAATGATGATAAAGAAAATTTAAAATCATTAAAAAATGCATTTGTAAAAATTAAACCCGATAGAATACAATTAAACACTCTTGATAGACCCGGAATATTAAAAGACCTCTATCCTGCTACTAAAAAAGAGTTGCAAAAAATCTCTGATTTCTGGAATCTTAATAATGTTGAAATAATTATACCTGCACCAAAAAGAAAAGAAATAAAATCTTATAGAGAAGATACAGAAACAGCAATTTTGGAAACAATTCATAGAAGACCCTGCACTCTTCAAGATCTTACGGAAATTCTTGGACTCCACAGAAATGAAATAAATAAGTATCTTGATGTATTAGAAGCAGATGAAAAAATTGAAGTTAATCACCAAGAGAGAGGAACATTTTATAAAATAAAAAAATGAGTTATATTGAGCAATAATTAATTAAAGGAATATATGAAAATATTATCTGATTGGGAAAAAAATACAGGAGTTGTTTTTCTCAAAAAAATTGGAATAAAAAAAGATTACAAAATTGTTGATTTTGGTTGTAATAATGGTAATTATACAATTCCGGCTTCAAATATTGTTGAAAAAAATGGAACTGTTTTTGCCATAGATGAGAAGAAATCCGCTCTTAATGAATTAAAGAAAAAATCCAAATTTTTAGAATTTGATAACATTGAATTAGTTAATACAAACGGTAAACTTAAACTTGATTTTGCTGATAATATTATCGACTTTGTTATGCTTTATGATGTGTTGCATTATTTAGATTCTAAACAGAGAAAAATTCTGTATAGAGAAATGTTTAGAATTCTAAAACACAATTCAATTCTCTCTATTCACCCAAAACATATTATTGGCAATTTTCCACTGATGGAATTGCAAAATGTGACTTTACAAGAACTTATTAATGAAATTGAAAATATTGGATTTAAATATAGTGAAAAAATCTGTGATGAATTAAGCCACGACGAACATCTGGAAAATGGATGTATTATTAATTTTATGAAAAGTGATAAGTAAATAATCTGCAATTAAGGAGAATTTTTGGCAAAAACAAAACCATTTGATGAAAATTTACAGGAATATGAAGATTGGTTCGTATCCAATAAATTTGTTTATCAATCAGAATTAAAAGCTGTAGAAAAAGCCATTCCAAAAAATAAAAATGGCTTTGAAATCGGAATCGGAAGTGGTTTGTTTGCCCAACCATTTAATATAAAAGAAGGAATTGAACCTTCTTCAAAAATGAGAGAAAAAGCTGAACAAAGAGATATTAAAGTTATTAACGCAGTTGCTGAAAATTTACCATATCCCGATAAAAGCAAGGATTTTGCATTAATGGTCACAACTATCTGTTTTGTAGATAACATTTATAAATCCTTTCAAGAAGCAAATCGTGTTCTTAAAAATAATGGAAATCTTATAATTGGATTTGTAGATAAAAATAGTCCACTTGGAAAAATCTATTTAAAACATAAGAATGAGAGTTTATTCTATCGCGATGCAATTTTTTTTGGAACTAAAGAAATTTATAAAATATTAAAAAAAACAGGATTTGAAATTGTAGAAACTTATCAAACAGTTTTTGGGAAATTAAATGAAGTTAAAACTATCCAAGAAATCACAGAGGGATACGGAAAAGGTGGTTTCGTTGTTATCAAAGCAAAAAAATCTAAATTAATATAATAAATTTTCATGGAGGAAATATGAATATGGAAAATTACAAAACAGAAACTATAAAAAATAGAATTGAAAAAGATGAATTTTTCAAAGAACACGATCAATCACCGATTCTACAAAAAGAGAAAGCAAATTTCACAAAATTAAACTATTTTGAGCCTAATATTGATTATCGATTTGAATTAGAGTTAAAGGAATTTGGAAAAAAAGAAAAAGTTAAAATTGAAGATACCGGCGGAAATTTGAGAGATTTTCTCAAGTGGGGAAAATTTACTTTTACAATAAATGAGCAAAAATGTGTATTGTTTGCATACAAGTCCGAAGCACCAGAAACTCGACTATTTATCCCATTCAAAGATGCAACCAGCGGAAAGGAAACCTACGGTGCAGGCAGATATTTGGATCTTTATGAAGAAAGAGATAAAATTGGGAATAAATGGATTCTGGATTTCAATTTGGCAACTAATCCTTGGTGTGCATATAGTCCAAATTATGTCTGCCCATTGATCCCGTTCGAAAATATTTTAAAAGTAGAAATTAAAGCCGGTGAACAAAGTTATAAATAAAAAAAGGAGAAAAAAATGAGTAATAAAAGAACAGAAATTAACAAAAACTTTTATGAAGAAATGCAATTAGAAATTTCAAAACAAGAAAATGATAAAATTATTAGAAATAGCATTTTAAATGTCGGATTAGATGAAACTGCTACAAATCATCAAGCAAAAATCGATATGCAACATTCATTTTCTTTAGAATTAAAAACAGGCAAAATCACTTCGCAGAATAAGAGTGGAAGATGTTGGCTTTTTGCAGGACTTAATACTATGCGATTTAAAATTATGGAAGATTTGAATTTGAAAAATTTTGAACTTTCACAGACATATCAAATGTTCTTCGATAAAATTGAGAAAGCAAATTACTTTTTGGAAAATATTCTTGAAACTTTAGATGAAGAAACCGATTCGCGAATTATCATGTGGCTTTTAAGCGGTCCACTTAATGATGGCGGACAGTGGGATATGTTCACAAGTATCGTAGAAAAATACGGTGTCGTTCCAAAAGAGACAATGCCCGAAACTTTTGCAAGTAGTAATTCTGCGAGAATGAATAATATTCTAACACTCAAACTCAGAGAATCTGCTTCAAAATTACGAGAAAATTATAAAAACGGTAGAACAATTGAACAATTAAAAGATGATAAAAAAGGAATGCTTACCGAATTTTATCGCTTGTTAACTATGTTCCTTGGAGTTCCACCAAAAGAATTCACATTTGAATATAAAGATAAAGACAAAAAATTCCATCGCGATTTAAACATTACACCGACAGAATTTTATTCTAAATTCGTTGATATAGATTTAAACAATTTCGTAAGTATCATTAATGCACCCACAAAAGATAAACCATTTAACAAAACATTTACAGTTCAATTTCTTGGCAATGTCGAAGACGGAAATGATGTAAAATATCTAAATGTGGATATGAAAACTTTCAAAAAACTTGCACTATCACAACTTAATGATGGAACACCTGTTTGGTTTGGAAGTGATGTTGGAAAAAAGATGCAAAGAGAAAATGGAATTCTCGATGAGAATATTTACAATTACGAAAATGCACTGAATTCAAAATTTGATTTGGATAAAGCCGGACGACTTGATTATGGCGAAAGTTTGATGACTCATGCAATGGTATTTACCGGCGTAAATTTGATAGATAATATTCCAAACAGATGGAAAGTAGAAAACAGTTGGGGCGACAAAAATGGCAAAAAAGGTTATTTTGTTATGAGCGATAAATGGTTTGAAGAATACACATATCAGATTGTAATTAATAAAAAACATCTTTCCGATGAGTTGAAAAAAGCTTGGGAAACAGAACCAATAATTCTAAAACCTTGGGATCCAATGGGATCACTTGCAATATAAAAAAAGGAGAAAAAAATGAATAACGAAAAAAAAGCAAAAGAAATTATTGAAGGCGTTAAACATCCTGCAATAGACCACACATTATATGATCTCGGCATTGTTAAATCATATAATATAGAAGAAAATAGTGCAAAAATTGTTATGGCTTTGCCTGCATTAAATATTCCGATAATTGACACACTTATCCAAAGTTTAAAACAGCCATTAAGCGAACTGAATTATGAAACTGATATTGAAAAAGTTGTTATGACTCAAGAAGATGTTCAGAAGTTTTTTGCTATGGAACAGAGTGCTTGGAAAGGATTATGATACAATTTTTTAAAAATTAAATTTAAAATTATCAAAAATGAACTCAATTCTAACAAAAGAAAACTCAAAAAATAATTTCATTGCATTTATTTGGCATGGAATCTTTCTTGCACTTGCTTCAAATTTCATGGATGTTCACACGATAATTCCATCTATGTTGATAAAGGCAGGTGGAAATGCAATTTTGCTTGGAATTCTCACAACAATTATGGTTGGTGGTTCCCAATTAATGCAACTTTTTTTTGCTGGTTTTCTATCTAAAAGACGACATAAGAAAAAACAACTTCTAATAGGGATAAATATACGAGTTATCACTTTGTTTTTACTTTCTTTGATGCTCTATAAATCAAGTTCACTCAGCAACGATATGATAATTATTTTAATTTTCATTCTCACTTCTATATTTTCTTTCAGTGGATCTTATGCAGGGATTTGCTATACTGACATTGTTGGAAAATCAATAATTGATAAAAGTAGAAAAAAATTCTTCTCTATAAAACAAACTATTAGCAGTGTAGGAATTCTAATTTCTGCTATTGTCGTTCGTGAATTATTGAAAACAAGTTCCTATCCAAATAATTATGTACTACTACTTTCAATTGCCGGAATACTTCTATTTATCGCGACACTCGGTTTTTGGAAAATAAAAGAAACACAAGTTAAAATAAAAAAACACGATTCATTATTACATTTTTTAAAACATATTCCAGAAGAAATTTCCACAAATTCCAATCTGAAAAATTATCTTATCATCATTAATTCCGTTGGCCTTGGATTAAGTTTTATTCCATTTATGATTCTATTTGCCAAGGATAATTTTGAATTGAGTTATACATTAATTGGGAATATTTTGCTTTATAAAGTCATTGGAATGTTGGCAACAAGTTTAATTCTATATAAATTGAATAAAAAGTTTGAATATAAAAAACTGCTTTATTTTAGTTTTGGACTCGGTGCAATAATTCCAATATTAAGTTTAATTTTAAGTAATAACTATTTATTATATCAGTTGATTTTCATTCTTACCGGTGTTTTTATGGGAGCATTTAATATCGCAAAAAGTGGAATTTTAATGGAAATATCAAATAATGAAAATCGTGTAAGCTATGCAGGAATTGCCGGTGCAGGATCTATCATTCCAACGATTTTTCCACTTATCGCAGGAGTTTTAATTTCCACTTTTGGTTATTACACAACATTCATTTTAGTTTCAGCAATTATTATTTCCAGTATTATATTCATTAAAAAATTAAATTGTAAATAAGGAGAATAGATGACAAAATTTTATCCGGATTCAGGTGTAGAATTACAAGGATTTGTTGCAAAATTTTATGATAAAGTTATGAACATTATGACATTTGGCGGATATGGTTTTTTCATTAAAAATGCTATTAAAAAGGTAAATCTAAATCCAAATGATAAAGTTTTGGACTTCGGAGCAGGCACCGGCAGAAATGCAATGCTGATGAAAAAACAACTTTCAAATGAAGGCGAAATACTCGGTCTGGAAATTTCAGATTTGATGATAAAACAGTTTGAAAATAAGACAAAAAATTTCGATAATATTAACATAAAATATCAACGAATCGATCAACCATTTGAACTTGATAAAAAATATGACAAGGTGTTCATCTCATTTGTATTTCACGGATTTCCATTTGAAATACAGAAAAATATTATTCAAAATGCTTTTAATAATTTAAAAAATGACGGCGAATTTATTATACTCGACTTCGGGCATTTTGACACGGAAACAACACCATTTTATTTCAGAATTCCTTTCAAAGCAATTGAATGTAAATATGCTTTTGAATATACTAAACGAGATTGGAAAAAGATTTTATCGGAATATGGTTTTGAAAAATTTGAAGAAAATTTATTTTTAGGAAAATATATTCGTTTATTAAAAGCAAAAAAATGAAAAAATTAGAATTACCAAATGAAATAAAAATCGCTATTCCTACGAGTGATGGAGAGAATATTTTTCCAAAAATGTTAGGTATGGCAAAAGAATTTCATATTTATGAAGCTAAAAACAAACAAATCAAATTTCTCGAAAAAAGGAAAAATCCTTTTGAAAAAACTTTACAACACTTGAAAACCCTCGATGTTTATGAGATTATAAACGATTGCAATATTATCGTTTCAAATAAAATTGGTAAAAAAGGAATCAAAAGATTAGAAAAAAAAGGTGTAAAACTTTTTTTTGAGAATGGGGAAATTTTAAATACAATAAAAAAAATAACGGAGAAAATATGTTAAATCTAAAAAATGAATTTATCTTTGCACCAATTAAACTTGGTTACACAAAAGACGGAAAAATTAATGACAGACATCTTACTTTTTATAAAAAACGAAGTAAATTTTTAGGTGCCATTACTCCAGAACCACTTTATATTGATAAGGGATTAAGAGAAATTCCAACTCAATTGGGAATAGATTCTGATGATAAAATTGACGGATTGAAAAAATTAACGGACCTTCTACATTCTGATAAAACAAAAGCAATCGCTCATTTGAATCATCCAGGCAGAATGGCAAATCCAAAAATTCCGGGAAATTATTTTGTTTCTTCTACCGATATTGCTTGTGAAGCCGGTGGTGCAACTCCAAAAAGATTGGGCAAAAGCAATATGCAAAATGTTATAAAATTATTTGTTGATTCTGCCATCAGAGCAGAAAAAGCAAATTTTGACATTGTAGAATTGCAATTTGGCCATGGATATCTAATGGCTCAATTTCTCTCACCACAGGTCAATGATAGAACTGACGAATATGGTGGAAGTTTTGAAAATAGAATTAAGTTCCCTTTGGAAATTTTAGAAGCTGTAAAACATTCTATAAATATTCCAATCATTGCTCGTATAAGCGGTGATGAAATGATTGAAAAAGGAATCAAACTTCCGGAGATGATCAAATTTTCAGAAATTCTCAAAGAAAATGGAATTTCTGCAATTCATGTTTCTGCCGGAACAGTGTGTTCCACACCACCTTGGTATTTTCAGCATATGTTCGTTCCAAAAGGAAAAACATGGGAATTTGCAAACGCAATTAAAGAAAAGGTTGATATTCCTATCATCACAGTTGGACAAATCAATGAACCGGAAGATATTCAAAAAATAAAAGAAAAAAATATGGCTGATTATCTTGCAGTAGGAAGAGCGTTAGTTTCAGACCCTGAATTTATTGGGAAATATCTTGGAGAAATTGATGGAAATATTGCTCCTTGTCTCGCTTGTGCTGAAGGTTGTCTCGGCGGTATAAAAGCAGGAAAAGGTTTACAATGTTTGGTTAATCCGGAAGTAGGAAAAGAACGGGAAACTACACTAACAAAAACAGATAAACCGCAGAAAATTGCCGTAGTCGGAGCAGGACTTGCCGGAATGGAAACAGCAATTATTTTGACAAAACGCGGACATCAAGTTGACCTTTATGAAAAAGAAAATTTAGGCGGACAATTCATTTACGCACCCCTAACTCCTCATAAACAATCGATGGAAAAACTAAACAAATATTTTAAAGATGAACTAAAATCATCGAAAGTAAATGTAATTTACAAAGAAATAAAAGAATTTGAAGATGTTTCCAAATATGATTCTGCTGTTTTGGCAACCGGTTCGAAACCCACTATTCCAAAGATTGAAGGATTAGATAAATTTTTCTGGGCTGAAATTCTCTTAAAAGAAAATTTACCAGAAAATAAAAATGTTCTGATTATCGGTGGTGGCTTGATTGGAGTTGACATTGCAACTGCTTTAATTCCCAAAAACAATAAAGTGACAATCGTGAAACGAACAACAGATTTTGGTGAAGACATGGAAATGATCTCCAAAAAGCTCTCGTTGGCAATTATGAAAAAAAATCAGACGGTTTTCAGCGACCATACAAATATTAAAAAAATAGATGGAGCAACTGTCTATGCAGAAAAGAATGGAGAACAAATTACTTTTGAAAATATTGATTTAATCGTTGTTTCCACAGGTATGAAAAGTTATAATCCTCTCGAAGAAAAATTGAAAGATAAACTTGAAACCTATGTAATCGGTGATGCTAAAAACATCGGCGATGCTCAAAGTGCAATAAACACGGCTTATGAAACGGCAATGAATATTTAGGAGATAAATAATGAAACTACTTATGATATATACCGATAATTTTAATTACAAAACAACCATAAAAACTCTGGATTCTGTTGAAAAAATAGATGAAGAAAAAGAGATAAAAAATGCACTTATCGGATTTATTCAAGTTGAAGAAAAAGATGAAGAAAATATTTCCAAAGTCGAAACAAAATTGATAAAAAACCTAAAATGGGCAGCAAAGAAAAACGAAACAGAAAAAATCGTCTTACACTCTTTTGCACATTTATCTATGAGTAAAGCAGATGAAAAAATAACAAAGGACTTATTTGACCGTGCTGAAGAAAGATTAAAAAAATCCGATTATGAAGTTTCACAAACTCCGTTTGGATATTTTTTAGATCTGAATGTTCAAGCTCCTGGGAAATCACTCGCAAGAATTTTTAAGGAATTTTGATTGATAGAATAAGCTGTAGAATTAATAAAAAATGCAAAATGTGTAAACATAAATTAGCAACGAACAAAACAAACAAAAATAATGAAAAATAACTAAGAGATAAAATTATGTTGAACAAATTATTCAAACTTGACAAATTTCAAACGACTATTAAAACAGAAATTATTGCCGGTATAACTACATTCGCAACAATGGGATATATTCTCATTGTTAATCCACAAATATTAGCAATTTCCGGAATGGACAAAGGTGCGGTTTTTACTGCGACAGCATTATCTGCAATATTTGCAACATTGGTGATGGCACTTTATGCTAATAGACCTTTTGCATTAGCACCCGGAATGGGATTGAATGCATTCTTCGCTTTCACGGTTGTAAAACAGATGGGATATTCTTGGCAATTTGCACTAACTGCAGTTTTCATAGAGGGAATAATTTTTATTTTACTCACTTTTTTCCATATAAGAACTGCAATTATTAACAGCATTCCATTTAATCTGAAAAAAGCCGTCTCGGTTGGTATTGGATTATTTATTGCATTTATTGGTTTGCAAAATGCTGGAATTATTACAGCCAATTCTACAACATTAGTTACTTTGGGAAACATTTCTACAAAACCGGTTATTATAGCAATTATCGGTTTAATTGTTACTGGATTTTTACTTGCAAAAAATATCAAAGGTGCTTTAATTATTGGAATTATTTTTTCAACTCTTTTGGGAATTCCACTTGGTGTCACCCATTTACCGGAAACTTTTCAAATCATTAGCGTTCCTCCTTCTATCGCTCCTACTTTTTTACAATTTGATTTTTCAAACATTTTCACATTGGATATGTTAATAGTATTATTCACTTTTTTATTCGTTGATTTTTTTGATACTGCCGGAACTTTAATTGGCGTTTCAACAAAAGCAGGTTTTATTGATGAAAATGGGAATTTACCTGATGTTAAAAAGGCATTATTTGCTGATGCAGCAGGAACAACTGTCGGTGCCATACTCGGGACTTCCACAGTTACCACTTATGTAGAAAGTGCATCGGGAGTTTCAGCAGGTGGCAGAACAGGATTGACAGCTTTTTCAACAGCAATGGTTTTTGCAATTGCGTTATTTATGGCACCGTTATTTACAATTGTTCCAAGTGTTGCAACTGCTCCCGCCTTGATATTAGTTGGACTTTTCATGATGAGTCCAATTAAAAACATCGATCTAACTGATTATACAGAAGCTATTCCTGCATTTATAACAATCATTATTATGCCTTTAGCATATAGTATTTCAGAAGGAATTGCATTTGGAATGATTACTTATGTAATTTTAAAAGCGTTGACAGGAAAAAGTAAGAATGTCTCTATACTCGCTTACATAATTGCAATTTTATTTATTTTGAAATATGTGTTCTTGTAAAAGAGAAATTAAAATAGAAAAAACAATTGAACAATCATAAAAATTAAAGAATAGAATTTAAATAAGGGAATCTATGGAATTACAACATATTGGCATATCGATTTCGGACGAAAAAGAAATTGTAAATTTTTATCAAAATATTTTAGATATGAAAATATTGAGGAAATTTCTTTTATCTGCAAAATTAGGAAAAAAAATCTTTAATATCGAAAAAGAAACAGAAATTTTTCTAATGGGAAAAGATAAACTAATTATAGAAATTTTCATTAATAAAAATAATACAAATAAGAATTTTAATCATATTTGTTTTTCTACAACAGATAGAGAATTATTAATTTCAAAAGCTGAAAAAAATAATTATGAATGTATTCGAGAAGAAAGAGAACACTATGATTTAATCTTTATAAAAGATAATACTGGAAATATTTTCGAAATAAAGGAATCAAATTGATAGAAGAAGCTGTAAAATTAATAAAAAATTCAAAACATATAACGGCATTTACAGGTGCTGGAATTTCTGTCGAAAGTGGAATCCCTCCTTTTCGTGGCAAAAACGGTTTATGGAATACAATTGATCCGACTTTTTTAGATATAAATTATTTTCACAGAAATCCATTGGAATCTTGGAAATTACATAAGAAAATTTTCTATAGTTTATTCGGAAAAGTAAAACCAAACACAGCCCATTATGCTCTTGCAGAAATGGAAAAATTAGGATATTTGCATTCTATAATTACACAAAATATTGATAATTTACATTATGATGCCGGAAGTAAAAAAGTTTTGGAATTCCACGGTAATTCAAGAAAACTACTCTGTGAAAATTGCCATAAACTATTTTCGGTGACAGATTTTGACTTGAATAAATTACCGCCAAAATGTGAGATATGTGGAAGTGTTCTAAAACCCGATTTCATTTTTTTTGGTGAAGCAATTCCCGAACCGGCAGGAAGTCAATCATTCAACGAAGCAAAAATCGCTGATGTATTCATCTTAATTGGAACAACCGGAGAAATTGTGCCAGCATCAATGATTCCCAATGAAGCGAAAAGAAATGGTACAAAAATCATAGAAATCAACACAGTTCACTCAAACTATACCGATACAATCACCGACATTTTCTTGGAAGGAAAAGCAACAGAAATGATGGAAAAATTATTGGATGGATTAAAAAATAGTTGATTTATTTTTATATTAATTTATTTTATTATTTTGGAGTGCATTAACCCCCGATACGCTTCGCTACGGGGCAGGCGTGTTAATGCAAAAAAATCAAAGTTTTTTATAAAGAAAGAAATGTCTCCGACATTTCTACACATCAACACGGTTGATGTATTCCAAAAATCGTTAAATTAATAAAAACATAATTAGAATATTT
>JAYEHX010000077.1:34421-41593 GCA_034659735.1 Fidelibacterota bacterium
AGGCGTGTTAATGCAAAAAAATCAAAGTTTTTTATAAAGAAAGAAATGTCTCCGACATTTCTACACATCAACACGGTTGATGTATTCCAAAAATCGTTAAATTAATAAAAACATAATTAGAATATTTTATTTATCTTGAATTTTCGAGGTGTTTCAATTTCTCCTGCCCAAACATCCATTCCAGCAATTCGGGATTGCCATAAGTTTTGTCCCAAGCATTATGTGCCAAACTGTCGTATTCTGTAAATTTTGGATTTCCACCTGCATCTTTTATTGCCTTTATCATATCGCGAGTTCGGTTGGGATTTACGGTTTTATCCAATGCTCCGTGGAATCCCCAGATTGGAATATCTTTTATTATTTTTGCAGTTTTCACATCTGCACCGCCACATACGGGAGCTCCAGCAGAAAACATTTCAGGATATCTTGCAAGCAAATCCCAAGTTCCAAATCCGCCCATTGACAGTCCTGTCACATAAATTCTACTTTCATCAATACTATATCTTTTTTGGAATGAATCAATTAATTTCATCAAAAGGTAAACTGATTCTGACGGATTTTCTGGCATCGTATGTTGCTCAAGATTCCAGTCAACTTCTACCCACCTCTGCCCTTCCGGACATTGTGGAGCAATTACGAAACATGGATATTTTTCCATATTTCCTTTCGTTTCAAAAATCTTTGCACCGTGCATAAGTTGTTTTTTATTATCACTTCCTCGCTCACCCGATCCATGTAAAAAAATTACCAGCGGATATTTTTTTTCCATATCATAATTTTTCGGTTTCAATAATCTGTAAAGTAGCATCTTTCCATCTTTATCATATTTGAATCCGTGTGCTTCAAATTTTGTCCATTTTTTACTGCAACTAATCGTAAACACAATCGCAAATAAAATAATCACTAATACTTTTAATTTCATTTTTCCACCTCTTTTTTAATTCTTAAATTTAATTATTATAAATATTTATTACAAACTTTCTTATTTATTCTTTCCTGCTCCATTTTTCCGTATTCTTTCCCCCGCTTCCAATCTCTCCCCAATCGGAGGATGCGAATAGAAAAAACCTTTTATCCACCAAGACGGATACGCATTAGATAAATTTCTGTTTGCAAGATTTGCCATTGCAGTAATAAATGCTTGTGGGTCTTTAGAATTTCTTAATGAATAACTGTCCGCTTGATTTTCAAAAAACCGTGATACAAAATTCATAATTGGCGAAATAAAAATTGCATTGATAACCGAAAATAATAGAATAAAAATCGGAAGTGTAATCAAATTACCATCTAATGAATTCAAAAAATCAGATGAATATTTAATCAAAATAGTGTTAATTATGAAAAATAAAAATAGTTGAATAAATGAACCAAAAAATATATTTTTTGTCATATGTTTATGTTTGTAATGTCCAACTTCGTGAGCAATTATCGTTTCCAATTCGTCTATTGACATGTTTTTTATAATATTATCCGCAAGAACAACTCGTTTAGTTTTTCCCATTCCTGCAAGAAAGGCATTCTCTTTTTTCGTCTGCTTGCTCATGTTTTCTACAAAAAACCCCTTAATTTTTATTCCTTCTTTTTCCAATATCGCACTAAGTCGAGAAACCAACTCTTTATCATCAATTGGAGCATATTTATTGAAAATCGGTAAAATTACAACAGGAAAAATTGTCGCCAAAATTACAGAAACAAATATCATTAATATAGCACCATAAAGCCACCAATATCTCGGTGTAAAATGAAAAAGTAAAAACAATAATCCCAATAAAATAATTGATAAAACAATTTGAATAACAAATCCTTTGAGAAAATCTGTCAGCCAATTTTTTATATTCTGATTTGAAAAATTATACTTATGTTCGACTTTATAAGATAAAATATAATTGAAAATTATTTCTATCGGGAAAAGCCAAAACGAAAAAATGGAAACAAATAATATAAATTTTATAATTGAATTATTTGGTAAAAATTCTATTAATGGCTTTCCTAAATAAAAGTAAAATAATAAAACCATAATTAACGAAAATCCACTCTCAATAAATCCAATTATTCGTCTCTCTCGTTCATATTTTTTTGCTTTAATCTGTGCTTTTTTATCTAATAACGGATGAATATTCATTACACTTTTGCCTCATATATTTTTTCAGAATTTATTTATAATTTATAAAAAAAACAAAGATTTTTATTAATAATTATAATTTTTATTTATATATTATCCAGAAGTATAAAAGAGGAAATAGGAAATAGAATGGAAAAAATTGAAAAACTAAACCTTCCAAAATGGGAAAAAGCAGTAATAAAAATTGGTAGTGCAATAATTTCTCCACAAGGCAGAGGATGTGTCACAAAACATTTATTGTCCATTGCCAACTTTATAAATGAGAGTAGAAACCAAGGAAAAGAAATAATTATTGTATCATCAGGATCATTTTCAGCAGGACTAAATACTCAACCTAATACAGAAAAGAAGGCATATATTTCCATAGAAGAAAAACAGGCAATGTCGGCTATTGGGCAACCACTTTTAATGCAGATTTGGAGCCAATTATTTGATTTTAATGTTGCCCAAATTCTACTGACTTATGATGATATCTCCAATAGAAAGAGATTTATTAATGCTAAAAACACAATTAAAGAACTTTTGAAAATTGGTGTTTTACCTATAGTAAATGAAAATGATACAGTTTCAACAGATGAACTCAAAATCGGTGATAATGACAATATGAGTGCTTATATTGCTAATTTAGTTGAAGCGGATTTGCTAATTTTATGTAGTGATATAAATGGTCTATACGATTCTGATCCGAAATTAAATGAAAATGCAAAACGAATAAATATAGTAAAAAACATTGACAATAAAATTTATTCATTAGCATCAAATACAACAAACCCAAATGCAACCGGCGGAATGATTACAAAGATTGAATCAGCGGAAAAAGCTACATCTCTTGGCATAAACACATTAATAATTAATGGGAAAAAAGCTAATAATTTTGCAGATTTACTACATAATAAAGTTTACGGAACTCTATTCAAGAAAAAGAAAAATACGATATCTGCAAAAAAACATTGGATTTTACATGCACTTCCAAGTATGGGAGAAATTTTTATTGACAATGGTGCAAAAGTAGCTTTGGTTGAAAATAAAAAGTCATTACTTCCATCTGGAATTATTAAAATCAAAGGAAATTTCCACAGAGGAAATGCCGTGAATATTTTTGTGACATCTGAAGGAAAAATGAAAAAACTCGGAAAAGGAATTGTGAAATACAACTCTGATGATTTGAATAAAATTAAAGGAAAAAATAGTTCTGATATAAAAAATATATTGGGATATTTCATAAGTCCTGTTGCAATTAAAAGAGATGATATGATAGTCACTTTCTCAGATTAATAATAAAAAAGTAGGTAAACAAATGGCAAATATAAAAGAATTAATAAAAAAATGTAGTGAAGTTTCTTCGGATATTGCAATAACATCAACTCAGGAAAAAAACCTTGCTTTGAAAATAATTGCAAATCAATTAATGAATTCTACAGATGAAATAATAGAGGCAAATAATAAAGATATTGAATTTGCGAAAACAAAAAAACTCTCTCCAGCAATGATTGACAGATTAGTTTTGGATAAAGAGAGAATTAACAAAATGGCCGACTCATTGATAGAAATTGCCAATCTTCCTGATCCTGTTGGAAAAACTTCCAATATGAAAATTCGCCCAAACGGAATCAAAGTTGAGCAAATGAGTATTCCACTTGGAGTCATTGGCTTTATTTATGAATCACGACCAAATGTCACTTCAGATGCAGCAGGATTATGTTTAAAATCTGGGAATGCAGTTATTCTCCGTGGTGGTTCTGAAGCATTTCACTCAAATTCTGCAATTGTTAAGATTATAAAACAAGCACTGAAAGAGACAAGTATTCCACCTGAAATTGTCACATTCATTCCAACAACAGATAGAAAAGCAATTGCTGAGATGATAAAATATGATGAATATATTGATATGATTATTCCTCGTGGTGGAGAAAATTTAATTAGATTTGTCACAGAAAATAGTCGAATTCCTGTGATTAAACATTACAAAGGTGTCTGTCATTTATATATTGATGAATCTGCAGATTTAGAAAAAGCAATAAATATTTTGGTGGATGGAAAAATATCTCGTCCGGGCGTTTGTAATTCTCTTGAGACATTATTAGTGAATAAAAATATCGCAGAAAAGTTTTTCCCGAAAGTCCAAAAAGAACTTGTTGAAAAAGGTGTGGAAATTAGAGGTTGCTCTAAAACACAAAAATATTTTAAAAATATAAAAATTGCGACTGATGAAGATTACTATGCAGAATTTTTGTCATTAATTATTGCAGTAAAAGTTGTTGATGATATTGATGAGGCAATTACACATATAAAAGAATATTCGTCAGATCATACAGAGGTAATCGTAACAAATAATTTAAAAAATTCACAAAAATTTATCAATGAAATAAATTCATCTGTTGTAATGGTGAATGCTTCTTCACGATTTTCTGATGGTGGCGAATTGGGGCTTGGTGCAGAAATTGGAATTTCTACAACTAAACTTCACGCTTACGGACCAATGGGATTAGAAGCATTAACAACGAAAAAATTTGTTGTATTAGGTGATGGACAAATTAGAGAATGAGTTGGATATTAAACGAATCCAAAGCACGAAAAATCCCTAAAATAGTAGTAAGGAAAACAAAAGAACGGTCGAGAATAAAAAACCAAGAAAATGATTGTTTTTTGGAAAAATTATTCGCATATTTATAGGCTTTGTAAATTAGAGAAAAAAAGGAATAAAAGAAAATGAAAAGAACATATCAACCAAGTAGAAGAAAGAGAAAAAATAAGCACGGATTCAGAAAAAGAATGTCAACAAAAGCAGGTCGTGCAATATTATCAAGAAGAAGAAAAAAAGGTCGCAAGAGATTAACAGTATCATCATGAATTATTCATTAAAAAAAGATGAGATTTTGTCTAATAAACAGGATATTTCTCAACTTTTTATAAATGGACAATCTATAGATGGAGAATTTTCGAAAGTGATTTATTATAAATATTCTTATAGAGCAATTTTATTTACAAGCAGAAAAAAATTTGGTAATGCTGTAAAACGAAATAAAGCAAAAAAATATTTCAAAGAATTTTATAGACAAAATAAAGAATTATTCAAATTAAATTATCTATATGCACTTATTCTGATGAAACTTCCTCAAGAAAATTCTTTAGAAAAAATCACAGAAGATCTTAAAAAAACATTAGAAAAAATATAATGAAAAAAATCTTTGTTTTAATAATTAAATTTTATCAAGTTGCGATTTCACCTTATACGAGACCGAGTTGTCGTTTTCAACCAACTTGTTCACACTATTCTGTTGAAGCACTTGAAAAACACGGTTTTTTAAAAGGAACATATTTATCTATTCGCCGAATTTTGAAATGTCATCCATTTCACGAAGGCGGATATGATCCAGTTCCAAAAATAAAAGGAGAATAATTTTGTTCGATAAAAAAACAGTCATAGCATTTGCAATAATAGCCATAATTTTGTTTCTGATGCCAAAATATAATGAATGGCTCAATCCGGGACAGGCAAAAGAAAAAGCAAGACAGGATTCATTAAGAACTGTAGCACAACAAGAAATTGCTCAAAATAAAACAGAAAATGAATCACAAATTTCTACTCAAAAAACCGTCCCGATTATTTCAGAAAATGTTTCGACAACAAATCAAATTTCGGAACCAACTTCCACTGCATTAGCAAATACAAGCTCAACACAAAAATCAATTGTCATAAAAAACGATAAATACACGCTAACATTATCAAATCTTGGTGGCGGAACAATTGAACAATATATTTTTCACGACTATCTAATGTGGGACAAAAGCCCTATCAAATTGCTAAATGAAGATGGACAAACTAACCTTGGACTTTCATACACAAACAAATATCAAGAAAAAATTCATTTCGATGACTTAGCATTCTATTCTAAAAAGTTCGAAGAATATACAAATTATGATACAATTGAAATTGATGTCCCGTTGTATTTAAAATTTGATTTGACACTAAAAAATGGAATGACAATCACAAAAAAATTCACATTCTATCCTAATAAATATGAATTTGATATGACGGTCAATATCGAAAATTATCGCGATAAAATGCCAAACTCTAAATATACTCTAAATTGGAATACCGACTTCAATATCACAGAAAAATTGAAACAATCAGATTTGCAGTATAGTATAGTTTATGCTAAAGTTGGTGATGAATTAGTAACATTAAAATTAAAGAAAAAACATCAGAATATAAAAACTGACGGAAATACAAAATGGATTTCAGTTAGATCAAAATATTTTATGGGAACAATTATTCCAACTTCAAAAGATGGTATCGCTTCAACAATTTCAGGAATTCTAAATGCTGACTCGAGAGATTTTTCCGCTTCTGTTGATATGAGATTACCAAATACAAATCAACATTCAGACCAATTCAGGATATTCATCGCTCCACTTGAGAAAGATTATTTATCATCTTTTAATGTCGGTTTGGAACAAATTGTAATATGGGGTTGGAAAGTTATACAACCAATTTCAATTGGAATAATGTGGTTGCTACAATTTTTACATAAGTATATTGCCAATTATGGATTTGTTTTACTAATATTTTCAATTCTTATAAAACTTCTTGTCTATCCACTAACTCACAAAAGTTATGAATCAATGAAAAAAATGCAAGCTCTTCAGCCGGAATTAACAGAAATAAAAGAAAAATATAAAAATAACAAACAGCAATTAAACACAAAAACAATGGAAATGTATAAAGAGTATGGTGTAAATCCACTCGGCGGATGCTTGCCAATGTTGATTCAAATGCCATTGCTTATTGCCTTGTTTAATGTTTTTAGAACAACAATTGAATTGAGAAATGAACCATTTATTTTTTGGATTAAGGATTTGAGTAGCCCTGATGTTATTTTCACTTTACCATTTAATATTCCAATGTATGGAAATGCCGTATCCGTTTTACCATTTTTAATGGCCGGAATGATGTTTATTCAACAAAAATTAACCGGAACTAATTCATCAAATCCACAACAGAAATATATGATGTATTTTATGCCAATATTTATGTTATTGATTTTTA
>JAYEHX010000078.1:0-15023 GCA_034659735.1 Fidelibacterota bacterium
TAAAAAATTTAACTTATCACCGATTAAATTTGATATTGGGAATTTTTTTACAATTATATTTCCAAGAAAATTAAAACAAGCGAAAAAAACTACCCAGAAAACTACCCAGAAAACTACCCAGAAAACTGCCCAGAAAACTACCCAGAAAACTACCCAGAAAACTGCCCAGAAAACTACCCGAAAAACTACCCAGAAAACTACCCGGAAAATTCTAAAACTAATAAAAGACAATCCATCTATTAGTAGAAAAGAACTGTCTAAAAAATTAGAAGATATTACTTCTGATGGAATTAAATACCACTTAAAAAAATTAAAAAAGCATGGGATATTAAAAAGAATTGGACCTGATAAGGGTGGTTTTTGGAAATTAAATGATAATTAAATTTTGTGGGAGATTTAAAATATAGATTATGATGGAAAAAAACAAATTATTCTCAATACGAAATTTCACTCAATCTTATGGTGGAAAAACTGTTTTAAATATTCCAAAATTGGATATTTATAAAGATGAGTTTGTTGTATTTCTTGGGAAATCCGGTTGTGGAAAAACTACTCTACTCGAAACATTGAGTTTGATGAGAAGGTCTCACCAAGATGAGTTCGAAAGTTCGCAAATAATATTTCATCCTGATACAAAAAAGAAGCAATCTTATGAATATAGAGAATTGTGGAAAGACGAAGAATCCTTGGCACATATTCGTAGTGATTATTTCAGTTTTATGTTTCAAGAATCGGTTTTTTTTGACGAATTGAATGCCGGAAAAAATCTCATTTTACCAAAACTTATTCAGCAGAATGAAAACTTATCATCACACAAAGAGAGTGAATATAAAAAAGATATCTATAAAAACATTGAGCAACAAGTTGAATTGTTGAATATGTCAAAGTCCAAATTAGACGAAAAAACTAATATTCAGTCGGGCGGACAAAATCAACGATTTGCTTTTATTCGTGCATCTTTACCGGAATACTTGGTAATGTTTGCCGATGAGCCGACGGGAAATTTAGACGAGTTAAATGCTAACCAAATTTTCCAATGGATGGTGGATGCGATAAAAAAATCGGGCAGAAGCAATTCCGCACTTGTTGTGACACACCAAAAAGAGTTGGCTGTAAAATATGCCGATAGGATTGTTTGCATAAGTGAAAATGGCATTATTGAAGATGAAAATATTTTTGTTTCGGACATTATTAATGGGAAAAAAATCTGGAAAAATGAGACGAATAATTCGCAAGATTGGGTGCTTGATGATGCCGGAAGTAATAAAGATTTTTTAAATGTTTTAGAGAATACAATAACTCATAAATTAGAAACACCAAAACCTCAAAAAGAGTTTGAAAAAGACGAATCATTTATTACTGAACGAAAAAATAATTATCAACCGACATTTATTGATTTTATGAAAAAACATAAAAGCAAGGATTTTAAGATTAGATTTAATAATTTATACTTTTTTGTTCTTTTGATATTTTTAACGATTGGACTTTTGGCAATTGGCGTCTCTAAACACAGCTTGAATGAACTTGAAAAAAAAATGAAGGATCCATACATAAATTGGTTGAGTTTGACTCCACTTCGGCAACTGAGTTATGAAATTTATACAATTGAGTATGAACTCTCTTCATCGGAAGTGAAAGAAAAATTTAATTTGCAGGAGAGTTTTGCATTGACTCGTTTTGGATTAAATTTTTTAAATAGACATGATTTTGGAAAAGAGGAATTGACATTCGGTGAAATTGTAACTGTGGAAAAAGAGGATATAGAGAATTCTATTTTGGATAAAATCTCCGAACATTTAGATGGAAAAATGTTCACAAGAAATAATGAAATGGGCTTGATTGTCACATATGATTTATTGAAGCGAAATGATTATAAAAAAGATGCCGAATTTATTTTTATTCGCGAAGGAGACAGAAAAATTCCAATTCCAATTCTTGGTGTAGCCGATGCACTTCCACACAAAAACACATTTATCTGTTCGCAGGGATTTCATTGGGCGATAATGCAGAGAGAATTAGTTTATGCAAATAAGAAAGAAATATTTGTAAATGCAAATAAAACTGAGACAGAAAAATTCAAAGAAAATTTAAAAAATGAAATAAAGAAAAATGGATTTAAGCCATTCTCAATTAGAATAAATTCGTATGATACCGACACTTCTCGCCACGACCAACACATTGTAAAAATCGGGTATGTAAGCAGTATGTCCGAATGGAATGAATTTGTTATGGTATCTTTTGATTCTATGATCGCGGTTGTGAGTGCAAAAACAGATGACATCGATGCGTTCAGATATTATCCGTTGCAAGAACGAGATACGGAAAAAATTGATAATTCGTTCAAGCGAACTTTTTATAATGGAATTTCTACACAACTGAAAAATCTTGACAAAATAGTTGAATTTAGAAAATATTTGTTGGAAACTTTTGGATATGAATTGAGTTTAGAATCGATTAAAAATTTAGAAAATTATAATTCAGTCGCATCATTAACAAATCTGCTTGGCATCAGTATTATAATAATTATTCTATTTTTCTTAGCGATTTATGTTGTCTATATCTTGTATGTTCACTTGCATAAGATGCGGAAATTATTGGGATTACTTTTAGCTTTTGGTGCATCAAAAAATTCCATAAAAATCATTTATCAAAAAATAATTTTTGGATTTATTTTAAAAACATTGTTTGTTGCTTTGCTTATTTCGTTTTTATTTTTGCAAGTTGTTTTCAATTATAATTTTGAATTGGAATTATTTATTGAATATTTTAATTTGATGCAATTGATTTTAATTCTTGGTGTGATTGGTGTTAGTATTGTTTCAGCAAAATATATTTTATTAAAATTCTTAAAATATGAGCCGGGCGATTTAATTTATGATAGGTTAGAAGAATAGATTTAAAAAATAAAAAAGGAGAAGTTAGTGAAAAAAGGATTTTTAATTATCGGTTTGTTTTTAATATTTAGTTTTAATGTTTTGGCCGAAAATTATGATGCTGTAATAGTTTCCGATAAAAATGAAAAATTCACAGTTAAAGGAACCGTCACGGAAAAAGATGGAATTCTATATAAAAAAACAGATTTTATAAATGAATATGGCAAAATAATCATTGAAGAAAGAGGTAAATTTATTTCCAATCCCTTTAAAGTTTTAGAAATTTCTATACGCGATGTGAGAAATGGAAGAACGGAAATTGCAACAAAACAGAACGACAATTATATTCTAAAATATATAAAAAAAACAGGAGAAACTACAAAAACAAAAGTGATAGATGAAGATGGAATTTTGATGCACGGTTCTTTTGTACCAATGTTTATAATTGAAAAATATGATGAATTATCACAAAGAGGAAAAACAATTAAATTAAAAATGCTCGTTCCACTTCGTCAAACATTTTATAATTTTGAATTAATAAAAGAAAAAACCGAAATGGTATATAAACAAAAATGTAATGTTTTCAAATTAGAGGCGACAAGTTGGGTAATAAGAGCACTGACGAAACCAAGTTACTTTTATGTGACAGACAACAAGCCACACCAACTCGTAAAATATTCCGGTTCAACACTAATTACAGATTCAGAAGAAGAGCAGGTTTGTGGAATTATGAATGTTAAAAATTATTGATATTTTTCCATTCTTTCTCCTTTGTGATTTTTTTGAACTGAGCAAAGCAGAAGTGTGTGAAACTCAAATGAAACCAAAGAATTTACTAAAGGAATAATATGAGATTAAATAAATTTATGTCAAGATGTGGAGTAGATTCTCGCAGAAATTGTGACGAATTAATATTCCAAAAAAGAGTGATGGTTAATGGCGAAACTGTTGATTCCCCGGCTGTCGATATTGATATTCAGAATGATAAAGTTTTGGTGGATCATGAAAAGATTACCTTAAAGAAAAAATTCACTTACCTAAAATTAAATAAACCGAGTGGGTTTGTTTCTACAACGGGCGATCCACATGCAGACAGAATTGTAATGGATTTATTGCCGAAAGTTCTTGATGTCGTTCCGGTTGGTAGATTGGATAAAAATACTACCGGGGTTTTGCTTTTTACCGATGATGGCGATTTGCATTATCGTTTGACTCATCCGAAATATCAATTAGAAAGAATTTATGATGTCGTAGTTTCTCGTCCACCTGTTGGATATCCGGAAAATGAACTCTCCAATGGAATTAAAGTTGATAAAAATATATTCGTAAAAGGAAAAGCGATTCCATTAAATGAAAAAAGGACACAATATAAAATAATTCTCAAAGAAGGAAAAAAAAGAGAGATTAAGAGGATTTTTAGAAAGTACAATACAAAAGTTGTGAAACTTCACAGAACAATCTTTGCCGGAATAACTGCTGATAATCTGAGCTTTGGAAAATGGCAAAAATTGTCAACAGAAGAGATTAATTATTTAAAGAAGATTACTAAAAGTTGAGTTTTACCACCGAAGTCACCAATGTTATGTACCTAACTTCCATTGTTTAAAAGAATACTTTACAAGATATTAAATTACTCTTTCTTGAAAATAATATATTCAACAATCAAAAGAAAAAGTGGAAATGAAATACTCAATAATATTTGAGTATCCAATCCGATTACATTTTCTCCATTAATTAAATTCAATGACTTAAATATTAGAAATATTATTGTTCCCAATGATAAGCTTTGAAGTATTCCGAAGATCCAAAATATTTTCGTTTTCATAATTATTGCTCCCATTTTTTTAAAATAACATTATTTGTTTTCTATTAATTCATAAGTAATACAAATATAGTAGAAATTATTTACAATTCCATTTAAATTGGGAAAAATATTTTATATATTTAGACATATAATTAGGGAGGTAAAAATGAAAAAACAATTCGTAAGAGCCGATGATATTTATAACTTGTATTATCCATCAGATCCACAGATTTCTGCTGATGGTGATAACATTGTATTTGTTAAAAAATGGATTCATAAAAGTGATAATAAATATTATTCGAATATTAGATTGCTTAAAATTTCAAACAAAAAAGAAGAACCACTATCAAAAGGAAATCAAGTTGATTATTCTCCACAATGGCATCCGTCAAAAAACGAAATCATATTTATTCGAAAAAAAGAGAATATTTCCTTTTTAATGTCCATTAGTTTGAAAAGCAAAAAAGAGAATATAATTTCAGAATTCAAAACAGGTGAATTGAAAAAAATCTCATATTCTCCTGATGGAAAACACATTGGAATTCTTTTACACCAATTTAGTAATGAAACGAGATTTGACAAAAATAATAAACAAAAAGTCCCGGTAGTTCGAGAAATTGACCGGCTCTATTATCGGCTTGATGGCGAAGGTTTTCGGGATTCCAATAACACACAACTATATCTACTGAGAACAACAAATAATAAATTGCAAAAAATAACAGATGCAAGTGAAGATATTTCCAACTTTACTTGGTCGAATGATAGTGGTAAAATCGCATATACTTACAATGCAAATTCTAATCCTGACAGAAATATGGAAGAAAGCGATATTTTTATTTATGACTTGAAAAAACGAGATTCTAAAAAGTTGAATAAGAAAAAAGGACCGGTTGGTTTTTTAAAGTTTTCATCGGATAATAATTTTTTATATTTTTCGGGACACTTTAATATTAAAAATAGTTGGGGTGCGGAGAATATGCAGATTTTTAGAATTTCTTTGCAAACTGGAAATGTTAAACCAATGACGGAATCGCTTGACCGCACAACAGAGATGTTGACTCTCGGCGATATTTCTCCAATTTTTACGATGCAAGAACCCGTGATAGATTCTCAGGATAATATGTATTTTACAATCAGTTCAAATGGTGGAAATCCCTTGTTGAAACTATCTTTAACGACTCTTGAGATTTCCCAAATTGTCGGAGGTAAACATTCAATAGTGAGTTACTCTGCTGATTCAAATGTAAACTCTTTCGTATTTCACTTAACAGATTTAGAATTTCCTGATGAATTTTATCACCTGAATTTTAAAGATAAATCTTTTAAAAAAATAACTTCTATTAATGAAAAGTTCAGTAAAAGTCGTAAATACAAAATTCCTGAAGTTGTAGATGTTAAAAATGGTTCGACAACTATTCAAGCGTTTTTATTGAAACCGCCAGATTTTGATAGCGATAAAAAATATCCGTTATTACTAAATATTCACGGTGGACCGCGATGTCAATATGGATATAATTGGTTTCACGAAATGCATTATTTTGCATCAAATGGTTATATAGTTTTATATGCAAATCCAAGGGGAAGCCAAGGATTCGGAAAAAAATTCGCCGATGCAATTACAGGAAAATGGGCGGATCCGGCATATTCCGATTTGATGAAATGCGTAAAACATGTTTCAAAAGAAAAATATGTTGACAAAAAAAATATGTTCGTGACGGGTGGAAGTTATGGTGGATATATGACAAATTGGATTGTGACACAGACGAACAAATTTCGTGGTGCTGTCACGCAACGATCAATTTCCAATCTGATTTCATTTTTTGGCACTTCGGATTTTGGTTGGGATTTGGCAACGGAATTTAAAAGACCACCTTGGAAACAAAGACGAATTTATAATAAATATTCTCCAATCAAATATGCAAAAAAAATCAAAACACCACTAATGATAATTCATTCTGAAAATGATTTAAGATGTCCGATTGAGCAGGCGGAACAACTTTTTGTTCGTTTGAAATGGGATAAAAAAGATGTAAAATTTGTCAGATTTCCGGAAGAGCCACACGGATTGAGTCGAAGCGGAACTCCGGACAGAAGAGTAAAAAGATTAGAATTAATGTTAAATTGGTTTGAACAACACAGGAAAAAATAAATATGTGGAATGGTTTAAATAAAATTCTTGCTGTAGGAATTGGTGGATTTATCGGTTCGATATCTCGCTATTTAATCAGTGGATGGATTCAACAATTTTCACAGAGTGGTGTGTTTCCGTGGGGAACTTTTTTTGTAAATATTCTCGGTTGTTTTTTGATTGGGATTATTGGTGCTTTGTCTGATGGATTTGAATTTTTTAATTCTACAATACGGATTTTGATTATGATTGGAATTCTCGGTGGCTTCACAACTTTCTCTTCTTTTGGATATGAATCATTTCATCTGATTCGTAACAAAGAACTTTTCACTGCAATGATTTATATGGTAAGTCATTTCACTTTGGGAATTATATTTGCTTGGATTGGCTATACTTTAATTATTCCAAAAGGATAAACCATTGATAACAAAAATTGGATTGACGACTACTGAAGATGTAATAATAAATTTAAAAAGAGATGAAAATGATTGATGTAAATAAAATAAAAATCAAAGATGGAATATCAAACAATATTATTGATGACGTGCAATATCTACATAAAACAATTTGGGGATTGGACTCTTTAGAGATGACACCATCACATATTTATGTTGCAACTCAGCATAATGGTGGAAAAGTATTATGTGCTTATTATGAAAATAAACCAATTGGTTTTGTATTTGGATTTCCAAGTGTTGATGATAATGGGAAAGTGGCTTTTTATAGTCATAATCTTGGAGTATTAAAAAAATTTAGAAATTATGGAATTGGATTTTTACTTAAAAAAGAATTGCGAAGGGTATTGTTAAACTTAAATTATAAAAATGTTTACTGGACATTTGAGCCCTTGGATTCTAAAAATGCATATTCGTATATTCACAAATTAGGGTGTGTTTCAAATTCCTATCAAATTAATTATTATGGAGAAATGCGAGATAGCATAAATAAGAAATTACCGAGTGACAGATTAATTATGAATTGGAGAATCGCTTCTTCGCATGTTGATAAGGCAATAAAGAATTCGTCAAAGAACTCAATTAACGAAATTAATGATGGAATTCGCTTGAACTTCACAAAGGAATTATTAGACACATTTTTAGAACCAATAGAAATAAATGGCAATAATTTTGAGTTTGGGAAAAACAGTGATTTAAAATTTTATCTTGAAATTCCAATTAATTTTCCTGAACTTAAAAAATCATCACCAAAATTAGCATTAAAGTGGAAATTGCATGTTAGGGAGATAATGACAAAATGTTTTGCAAATAATCTTTATATTATTGATGTTATTTACGATCAGCAAAAATTCTTTTTTATATTTGCAAATAAAAATAAATTAACAAAATATTGGAGGTAACTCAATGTCAAAGAAACATTTTTTAATTTCGTTTTTTTTAATTCTTATAATTGTTTTTGTTTTCATTTTACCGGAAATGTTGCCGGATAGTTTTGATCAAATCATTTCAATGTATGCACAAAAAGACGATGTGCTTACTGATGTGGCTCATGGAAAAGGCGATTTATCAACTGTTAAATATCTCTTTAAATTAGATATATATTTAGAGTTATTTTCAAAAATTATTGGGGCGGTAAGTTTGCTTGGGTTATTATATCAATTCAAACGAGATAAAGACATTAATGAAGCAGAATTCGTTTTAAATATTAATAATAGTTTCATCACGAACGACAAGATTATGGATGTGTATAAAAAATTAGAACAATCAAAAAATGATAATCAGAAAACAAATCCATTCGTTGAAGATGATATTATTGAATTGGCAAATTACATAACATTTTTTGAAGCATTTTATGGATTGATAAAACAAAAAGTTGTAAACTATTCTGCAATTGATCAGTTGGCATATCGGTTTTTTCTTATCACAAATAATCGATTTGTTCAAGATATGTTACTTTGTAAAGAGGGTAAAGATATTGCTTGGATAGACCTTTATAAATTGCATAATGGCTGGAAAAAATATAGAACAAAATCAAATGATTTTGATGTGTGGCAGAAAGAATATGATTTATCGAAACATCATAATTATGACAATATAGTTTCAAATTTAAAAACATAATAAGAGCAAAAATGAAAAAACAGATCACAATTATAATATTATTGTTCACACTCGGTTTGTTGAGTGCTAATGTGAGTATTCATGATATACAATATACAACCGATGCGGGTAATGGAACTTATCCTTCTAATTATAATGGTTCAGCTGTCACAACTGGTGGAATTGTGAGCGGTATAAATTTCAAATCTAACGATACATTTTTTATTCAATCATCATCAGGTGGAGCTTGGTCGGGGATATATATTTATGACCAAGATTATTCTGTTGCTATTGGTGATAGTGTGATAATTACCGGAACCGTTTATGAATATCATGGGCTGACGGAAATAAAAAATATTACTAATTTCCAAAAAATAAGTTCGGATAATCCACTTTCTATGCTTACTGAAATTTCTACTAATAATGTAAATTCAGAAGAAAAATATGAGAGCGTTTTGGTAAAGGTTAATGATTTGAATGTTACCGAAAAACCATCAACAGATAATAGTTGGAAAATAGATGACGGAAGTGGTGAATGTCCGGTCTATAATAATTTTTTCAAAGTTGTGGAAAATGGCTACGCCGTTCCTTCCAATAATTCACTTGAAAGTGTAGTGGGAATTGTACATTCTTATGATCATAATTTTTATATAAATCCACGAAATGAAAATGACATTGACAGCTTAATTGAAAATACTGTGGAATATACGGATATAGGAATTGGAGATACGATTACAGTGATACAGAAACCGTTAATGAATATTCCTTTTATCGGAATGGTTGGCGACACGATTGAAATTTTATGTATGGTCGAGGGGGAAGTTAATTTAGAATGGTCTGCAAAAATACAATTTGATGATTTTGATTATTCCTTGCCAATTTTTGATGTTATTCATGAGGGAGATTTTTATAGATTATTTGCAACAATACCGCAAGTTGATTTTTATGAATTGTTTGATTTGGTCGTCTCAACAGGAGTGGAAACTGATACAACGGAAAATTCTGTTAAGTTAATTTCAAATTGGAAATCGGATTATTATTTTGTTCATATTACAGATTCGCATTTGATAAATCATTATTTTAGTTCGGGTTCAAATTCTGATCCAAAATTTGCAACAGATACATCTGAAATGGTTGATCTTCGTGAAGTAATAAATGATATAAACCTTATTAATCCGGAATTTGTGATTTTTACAGGAGATATTGTTAATGAAGGCGAATTGGAAGATTATCTTAATATGAGATATTATACAAAAAGTCAGAGAATTATTTCAGAATTGGAAGTTCCCGTTTTTATTACTGCCGGAAATCATGATCTTGGTGGATGGGAAGATACACCTCCTATTCAAGGAACTGCAAGACGAGATTGGTGGAAATTTTACGGCTGGAAATGGTTAGAAAATGGAACGAATTTTTATCCGTATCACACACAAAATTATCATTTTCAATATGGTTCACAACATTTTATCGGTTTGGAAGCTTATGATAATTATGACAGTTTTATGCATACTGTTTATGGTGATGAAAGTTTTACAAATGATCAATTAAATTATTTAAATTCTGTTTTGAGCACAATTCCGCAGAATGAGAAAAAGGTATTGTTTTATCACTATGACTTTTCCAATCAAATAGATCTTACTGAGCTTGGAGTTGATATGACGCTTTGGGGTCACAAACATAGGAACTCCGGAAATATAAATGAACATCCATATAATTTACAAACATCCGCAACTTGCGATGAAAAACGAGCATATAGAATTATTAAAGTAAGTGAAAATAATTTATATCCAAAAACTACTGTTTATAGTGGTGACACAGGAGAAAAAATCGGAATCACATATTCAACAGAAAATGATGGGACGGCAGATTCAGTAACGGCAACAATTGTAAACCAACATTCAATATCTTTTGAAAATAGTTTAGTGAAATTTAAGATGCCAAAAAGCGAACACTATCAAATCTCAAATGGCACTTTAAAACAAATAGTTGGATATGACAATTTCAACTTGTGTTATGTAGAGACGAATTTATCCGCAAATTCAATAATTGAAATTTCAATAAAATTAACCAATACGGCAGTAAAAAAAAGTTTCCAAAACAAGAATTTTAATCTAAATATAAATTATCCAAATCCATTTAATTCGTCAACAACTATTGAATATTATCTTCCGCAGAATGAATTTGTAATATTGAACATATATAATACCGCGGGAAAACTTGTGAAAAATTTGGTAGAAAAAAAACAGATCGCAGGATTACATTCTATACAATTTAATGGCAATAATTTATCAAGTGGAGTATATATTTGCAGAATGACCGCGGGAAATTTTACCGATAGTAAAAAATATGTTTTGGTGAAATGATGTGATGTTTTTAATAAATTAAGTTGGTAATGAATAAATAAATAATTATAATAGGACATGAGAATTATATTTTTAATAATAGCAATAATTATAATATATCAAATCTATCAAAGAGGTTGGCTGACTTTTTTTGCAACGATTATTTTTCGTGGAAATGATGAAGAAAAAATAATTGCTTTCACTTTTGATGACGGACCAAATCAGCCATATACAAATCAGATTTTAGAAGTGCTAAAAAAATATAACGCAAAAGCTACTTTTTTTCAATTAGGTGAAAATATAAACAAACATCCGGAAGCAATTAAAAAAATCATTTCCGGAAAACATGAGATTGGAAATCACTCATTCTCACATAGAAAATTAATTTGTAAAAGTCCTGATTTTATTCGAAATGAGATACAAAAAACAGATGATATTTTGAAAAAATTTAAAGTCGAAACAAAAGTTTTTCGTCCACCTTATGGTTTAATGTTTTTATCGCTTCCGTTTACAATGCAAAAATTTAATAAAAAAATAATCATGTGGGAGATAGATTCTAAAGATTATTTAAATCGTCCTGCAAAACAAATTAGCGATAAGATATTAAGAAGAGTAAAACCCGGCAGTATAATTTTGATGCACGATGGAAGCGGAACCGCAGGTGGAAATCGCTCTAATACCGTTGAAGCATTAAAACTATGTTTACCAAAATTAATCGAACAAGGATATAAATTTTCGACAATTAGTGATTTATTATTAAAGTAAATAATGTTTTTTAAATATATATATTTTCGTAACTAAAAATTCACAAACTCATCAAAAGTGCAACGATGCACCCATAACAACCTGATTCCAATTTTCCTTAATCAAACTTCCGTTGGTCTTTTCATAATCCCAAGAATATGTCTGATATGAGCCATGAATACTTATCTGTTGATGAACTAACACTGAAAAACCACCACTCATTACAGTTCTGTTTTCATCAGAATGTGGTTTGGGTAAAATCTGATAACCGCCATATAAATGTAACGGAATAAAAGGAACATGAATTCCGGCACCAACCTTATGTGCAATTGTTTGTGATAGATTAGTTTCTATTTCCTCATTTATATCCGTAATATCCGATTGATAAAGATCTTCAGCATCAAATTCCATATTTCTCCAATTTGTCCACTCTGCTTCATAAAAAAGATTTAAATATTTATATAATGCACTAACTCCGGCATGAATTGTTAATGGTTTTATTGTAGAATAATCTTCTACACCATAATATGAATGGTTATCACTTACATTCATTTTCTGTGGCAAATCAATACCAATTCCCCAATTCAAATGTTTAGACATTCTACTGTATATTCCTATCGTTCCGGTAATTCCATTATAATCAATACTCTGAGTATAATCAAGCGAATCTGGTGAAAAATTAGGATATTCAACTGAAATATCTATTTCTCCAAAAGGCAAAATAAAATCTGCACCAACAAATAGGTTTTTGGAAATTTCGGAAGCAACTGCAAAATGCCAATTCCTAATTATTCCTTCATGTCGCATTTTATAATCATCACCGTAACTATCAACATCTTCAAAAGACATCGCAAATTCTCGCTCTTTTTCTAAACTCGTAGCAAGAACTATGCTTCCGCGATATACCTTCATTGGATAAATAAAACTAACAGTTCCAAAGTTGCTTTGTGGAATATTGTTTTCGCTACTTGTAAATTCACTTGAAGTGTATGTCATTTCTAAAGTTTTAAATCGTTGCAAACCAAGATTCGCAGGATTACTTGTGAACTCGGGAATTACTTGACCCGATGCAACAGTAGCATTTCCAATTCCAATTCCGATTGATTGAGAACCTTCAAAACCATAAAAAGGTAATAATGCATCTTCCCAATTTTGAGAAAATAAAACAGTTGATAATAAAATAACCATTAAAAATATTTTTTTCATTATCTTCGACTCCTTACTCTACTTTTGCTACTTGTTTTTTTGCTTGAATCACCGGACGATTTATCCGATGAATTCGAAGAACTTTTTGACCTCTTTACACTTCCACTTGAACTTGAACTACTCGACTTTCTCGAGGAAGATTTACTTCCGCCACTTCTTGATGGTTTCGTTACACTTTGTGACGAACTTGAAGAACTTCCACTCCTGCTCACATTACCACTGGAACTTGAATTGCTCGAAGTTCGTGATGATGATTTGCTTCCGCCACTTACAGAAACTTTATTACTATTACCGGAACTATGATTGGTAGTTGCCGATTTAACCGTTGCATTTCCACTGCTCGACGAACTTGTTCCACCTCCGGTCACTCCACCTGTTCTATGAACGGATGGTGATTGTGGTGGCGGATCACTTGCTCGTGTTCCACTAAGTCGTCTTCCTCTACTATCATTTACTCTTCTGTGATGTTTTGCAGTAGCCGTTTTTGTGGTTGTTCCGCCTGTTGTCCAGTTGTCCCAATGATACCAACGATCATTATAGGAATAATAATAATATCCATGATAATAATATGGATTATAATTCCAGTAGTATGAATTATAATAATATGGATCCCAAACATAATGACCCCAAAAAGGACTGTACCTATAATGTGACGGCATAGAATAGTAGGAATTATATCCATCGTAATATTCGTTATAAGTATTATTATTTGTAATCTGCGGTTTCAATACTATAACATTTGCAGAATCCGGAATGTTATTCACAATAGAATCCGGTGGATAAAAGGTTGTATAACATCCTGTCGTTAATACGACAATAATTAGTAAAAATAATATTTTCTTCATTTTATACCTCCGTTATTTTTGTATAACTTACTATAATTTAATTGAATAAACAAATAAAAGTTCCATATTTCACTATATTAGTTAGACACCTTGTTTTTTAAATGGTTAACAGAATGTTTTAAAATAAAAATTTTTCCTTTATATTGTCTCTGTTTTTAAGAATATCTTCAATTTTACTAATTATTTTTTCTTTTTGCATCTCTTTTTCGTATTCAAACCAACAATCAGGTGAATATTTTCTAAACCAAGTCAATTGCCTTTTTGCATAATGTCGTGAATTCTTTTTTATCTCAATTATCGCTTTTTCTAAAGTCCACTCTTTATTTAGATATTTGATAATTTCTTTATATCCAACTGTATTTATTGAATTCAAACTTTTATCAAACCCCATTTTTAAAATATTTTCCACCTCTTTAACCAGACCTTTTTCTATCATTTTGTCAACTCGCCGATTGATTTTTTCGTATAAAATTTCTCTCGGCAATGTCAATCCAATCATTAAATATTCGTGTGAAAATTGTTTTTGCTGTTCTTTAAAATGTTCGCTTGGATATTTGCCTGTTGTTTCAAATATCTCAAAAAATCTGGATATTCTCTTCTTATCGTTTTTACTTATTTTCTCTGCATATTGGGAATCTTTTTCCTCTATCTCTTCCCACAATTTATCCCAACCAACGCTTTCGCCTTTTTCATATATTTTTTCACGAACTTTTTTATCTGTTGTAGAATCATCAAAAATCATTCCAAGGATTGCTTGAATATAAAATCCGGATCCGCCACAAATAATTGTTGATTTATTTTGTTTTATATTTTTATCAATTATTTCTCGAGAATTTTTCCCAAATTGTCCAGCACTAAAAAATTCATCAGGTTCTAAAATATCAACAAAATGATGTTTGATTTCTGACAACTGTTCTGACGATGCTTTCGCAGTTCCAATATCCAAATGTTTATAGACCTGACGACTATCTGCAGAAATTATTTCCGCATCTAACTTTTTCGCCAATTCTATTGATAATTCTGTTTT
>JAYEHX010000079.1:0-14798 GCA_034659735.1 Fidelibacterota bacterium
AGTTAATTTTTACTTTTTTAATCTCCTTTTCTTTTTTATTCGTAACAGCTTTTATATTAGAATTCAATAAAATTAAACTTAATAAAATAAAAAGTATAACTCTTATTTTGTTTTGAATTAAATTCATAGAACTAAATATTCTATTGACCTTTATTGTATTTCGTATTTTAATATTGAAACCTCAATCTTACTGCCCCCGATGCACTTTTATCATCTGCTTTTCCAACTATCGATAATTTTCTGTTAATTCTATATTCCAATTCTAATGATTTAAATGGCTCATTTCTAAGATTATCCCAATTTGTACTCTCAATTGTCAAATAAATATTTTTCCCTAAACGGCTACCAATCTTAATTGAAGTACTATCCATATCCAAAGTTTCCCCGGTTCTCAAATCAACAGTTTGTACAAAATCTATTTTGCTATTTGCATTTTTTTCAATTACAGATTCTGTCAGTCCTGATGCTACATTTACTACACTTTTTCCGATAGAGCTGGCATTTCCAAGTGTCAAAATTCTTACTATTTCTGCTTGTGTGCGTATATTGTTTTCATCATATAGTCGTATTTCCGGACTTTCCACATTTCCTGTCAGCATTGCAATAATAAGATTACCATCACTTGTCTCTTTAGTGGCTCTAAAATTTAGTGAATGATTTCCATCAACGGGATCAAAAATTATTTTTCCACTTTCAACATCGAATATGAAAGTTAAATAATAAAAAAATCCATCAATAATATCTACCTCACCACTAATACTTTCATTTCCATTAGCATCTTTTTTCATTACAACTTCACCATCTAATTCAACATCTACAAAATTATTTTTAAGATATATATTTTTTTCAATTGGAATATCAATTTCATATTCAAAATCCGCCCGTTTATTATCATTTTTCTGTGTAATTTTTCTTGTTTCTCCACCGAATGGTATCCGTAAAATTCCATCTTTTGTTTGAAATTTTCCCTCTGCAAATACTGTATCTTTACCTTTAACTGCCATTCGCAAATCGCCAATTATATCGACTTCATCAGTAAGAGTTGCAATATTAATATTTTCCCCTCTAATATTTATATCGAATTTTGGCTTAAAAAAATCTTCCATATCTAAATTACCTTCAATATATAAATTGGACAACTCTTTACTTTGTTTATTTTTTTCCAAACCAAGAATGCTCATTATAGTATTTTCTTGTTTATACATATATGCATTTGCATTGAGTATCATTATGTTATCATTAATTATAAATTCGCCATTAATATTTGTCACATCGTTTTTTAATTCTCTAATTGTCATTCGCGAATCTTTTACTATTACACTACCATTACGATTAGGATTATTAAATGTCCCTGTCAAAGTTAGCGAAGTATTTATTTCTCCATTTACCTTTTCTATATTATCAATAAACGGACTCAAATATGACAAGTTTTTATCTTTTCCTGCAACTGTAAAATATAATGAATCGTCTTTGTTAAAAAAGTTCTTATTCTTTTCCAAATTTAAACTTATTGGAATATAACCATATCCATAATAGTTTCCATTTTCTGATTTTATTTTTGCATTATTAATAGACAGTTTACCTTCAGAATATGTGATATTCGCTATACCAGAATTAAATTTTGATTTTCCAATTTTTGGATTCTCTATTCTAATTGGGAATTTTATTGTAGGTTTATTAAAATATCCACCAATTGTTAATACGCCCGTCATCTTACCACCAATCAGTAACTTATCCATAAACAATTTGTCATATTTCATTAAATCTATATCATTAAAAATAACATCTAAATTAATTTTTTGGGAATTAATAAAGTCGTATTTGAATTTATCAAAAGTTAAATATAATGGAAAATCTCCAAAAATAGAGATGGTTTTATGATTATCATCTTCTAATTTAAAATCTGAAATAAATACGGTAGAATCCTCATATTTAATATTAAAATCCAATTTATCATAATTATAATCTTTTATTTTCACATTTTTTGTTTTTATAGTTGTTTCAATTTGAGGATTATTTAGATTACCGGCAATATCTATTATACCATTCAATTCTCCTGAAGCCGGAAAATTAATATCACTTGTTTTAAAAATATTACCAACTTTAATATTTTCCAATAGTAGATTAGAAAAAACATCTTTATTCTTTTTTAAATTCAATTTTCCACTAATTTCACCATCATTAATTTTGAATTTAAATGGTGTGACACTCAATTCATCATTTTCATAATTAATATTAAATGGTTTTTGTGAAAAAATTTCATTACCGGAATGTTCAACATAAATATCGGTGATATTAAATTTATTAAATCCTTTTAATTTACCCGCCAATTCCATGTAACCTTTTTCGCCTCGCAATTCAATAAAATCAAATTTAATTGTATCTTTTTCCAATACCATCAGCGATTCTGCAGATTTGATTTTAATTTTTCCTTTTACTATTTCAGAAATATTTAAATATATTTCACCATGCTCTCTATTTACAATATCTTTCAAATTCACAATAAAGTTCATACTTCCAAAATGGTAATCATCATAAGCAATATTTTCTGCATAAAACCTACCCGAAAAATTAGGTTTTTTTATACTTCCCGAGATATGATTTCTATGAATAATACTAGTAGTTTGTAAATCATATTCATTTAATAACGGCATATTTTTCAGTGAATTCATATGAATATCTGTGTAAATATTCAATAAGTTTCCATCAATTATTTCTCCATGAATTTTGGCAATACCATCTTCAAAAAAAATTTTACTCGTATCTAATATAGTTATTTGATTTTTTGAAATTTCTATTTTTCCGATTATTTTTGGTATATCACCACCAAGCATATTTGCACAATGAATATCATAATCAATAAAATTGACTTTATTCATGTCTCCATTTGCATTTATTTTTCCGGAAATATTTAATGAATCTGTTTCAATTCCAAAAAATTTAGGATATGATTCTTTTAAATTAATTTTAAGATTATATTTTTTATTAAACTTATATTCACCAAACAAATTGATATTTAAATAATCATTAACGAATGACATAGAGTATATGTCTATTTTTTTATTTGCATAACGAATTTCAGCATCAAAATTATCAATTATTTCACTACGAAAAATTCCAGTAATTTTCATTATGGCACTTACTTTTTCTCTATTACCGGATAAATTTGCGGAAACATTTAATATGTCATTTTTAAAAAATAATGAATCTGAAATGTTTAATAATGAATCCGGTTTTATCCTATCAACTACAACTGACATTTTAAATTGATTGGGCAAAGTGGTTTTTACTTTTCCTGTAGATTCAATATTAAAATCATTATCTCTGTATAGTAAATTTTTAAATTTTAAAATATCATTTTTTATTAAAATATCTGCACTTAATTTTTCTACATCCCTTTCTATTTTATTTTGATAAAATGATGATTTATCAATTGGAATAGCTACAGATTTACCATTGCTATAAAATGATAATTGACTACAAAAATTTACAAATTTTACAGTATCTTTTTTTTCAACAATAATATTTATTTGGGCACTATCAACTATTATTTTTTCCAAATTAATTTTTGGATATCGGGAATTACTGTTTTTATTAAGTTTATATAAATTAATTGTTATTGTCGGATGTTTTAATTTAATAAAATCAATATGTTTTCGAGCAAATAATTTTATTAAACCACTATATTCTACATTTACCGAATCGACTTTTATACAAAATACAGAATCAATATCGGAAAATAAAAAATCATTTACATCCATATACGAATTTATGTTAGAAGCAAAATCGGCCATTTCTATTTTGTAACCAACTTTTTTAATTAAATAATTATTTATATAATGAATTCCATAATTGCTCCCAAAATTAAAATGTGATAACAATACAAAACTGATACCAAGTAAATAAATAAAAATAAATAATTTTACTCGCTTACGAGCTCTTAATTTTTTATTTCCCATAACATTTCAACAATTTATCTTATAATTTATTGTGAATTATTGCTGCTTCATAAGTATTTTTCATTAACATTGCTATCGTCATTGGTCCCACTCCACCCGGAACAGGCGTAATCGCTGAAACTTTTTTCTTCACATCTTCAAATTCAACATCACCAACTAACCTATAACCCTTTTCTTTTGTGGAATCCGCAATACGATTTATTCCAACATCTATTATTACACTTTCATTTTTTACCATATTGGCAGTAATCATTCCAGCCCTACCCGTTGCAACGATTAAAATATCTGCTTGTTTCGTAATATCAGATAAATTTTTTGTTCTTGAATGACATATCGTCACAGTCGCATTTCCAAATTCACTCTTTTGATAAAGTAAATTTAATAGTGGTTTCCCAACAATATTCGACCTACCAACTATTACAACATGTTTTCCTTCAGTTGATATTTTATAAAATTTTAGAATTTCCAATATTCCTGCAGGAGTACAAGAGACAAATGATTTTTCACCAATTACTAATTTCCCGATATTTATCGGATGGAAACCATCTACATCTTTTTCCGGTAATATTTTGTTTATTATTTCTGATTCATCTAAATGCGAAGGAAGTGGCATCTGTACTAAAATTCCATCTATTTTGTCATCATTATTCAATTCATCAATTACAGAATTTAATTCCGATTGAGAAATATCATCTGCAAAATTTAATGTCTTTGAAAAAATACCTAATTTTTTGCATGAACGAGCTTTACTCTTTACATAAATTTTTGATGCAGAATTATCGCCCACTAAAACAACAGCTAATCCAGGAACTATACCAATTTCTTTCAATTTTGATATTTTTTCTTTTAACTTGTCTTTCAAAAATACAGCAACTTTTTTGCCATCTAATATTTTAACTTCCATAATATTTGAACCTATTTTGCATATCCAACTGAACGGTGTTCTCTTATAACTGTCACTTTTATTTGTCCCGGATAAGTCATTTCTTTTTGAATATGGTCTGCAATATCATCTGCCATTATATCTGCTTTTTGGTCAGATATACTTTTTTGCTCTACTATTACTCTCACTTCTCTTCCTGCTTGAATTGCATAAGTTTTGCTTACACCTTTAAAACTATTTGAAATTTCTTCTAATTTTTCCATTCGGTGAATATAACTCTCTAATGTCTGACCTCTTGCTCCTCGCCTTGCACCACTAATAGCATCGGCAGCTTGCACAATTGCTGAAATAGGACTGGTCATTTCAACTTCCTCATGATGACTTTCTATTGCATTAATTATTACATTTTTTTCTTTATTTCTTCTGGCTAAATCACCACCAATTATAGCATGGGTTCCTTCTATATTTCTGTCTATTGCCTTTCCAATATCATGTAAAAGTCCGGCCCTTTTGGCAATGTTTCCATCTAAATTTAATTCGGCAGCCATCAATCCTGAAAGCCATGCGACTTCAATAGAATGGTTCAAAACATTCTGTCCATAACTCGTTCTATATTTCAAACGACCTAAATTTATCAATAATTCTTTTGGCAATAACGGTAATTTTACTTCCAGTAATGCCTCTTCGGCTGCCTCTTTGATCGATTCATTTACTTCTTCTTCTGCCTTTTTTACCATTTCTTCAATTCTTGCAGGATGAATTCGACCATCTTTTATTAATTTTTCTATAGCTATTCTTGCTATTTCACGACGAACAGGGTCAAATCCTGAAAGCACAACAGTTTCAGGTGTGTCATCAACAATTAATTCAATACCCGTAATTGATTCAAAATGGCGAATATTCCTGCCTTCTCTACCTATTACTCGCCCCTTCATTTGATCATTTGGCAATGGTACTGAAGTCACTGTTGTTTCTGCAGTATGATCAGTAGCTGATCTTTGAATTGCTCCGATTATAATTTTTTTTGCTTCTTTATTAGCATTCAAAATTGCCGTTTCTTTTATATCTTTTACCTTTACCTGTGCATCTATCTTTGCTTTATCATAAAGCCCTTCAATCAATTGCTGCTTTGCTTGCTCACGACTCATTCCTGATATGCGTTCAAGTTTTTTCTGTCCTTCTAATCGCAATTTTTCAATTTCTTGTTCTTTCTCTAAAAGTATACTTTCCTTATCTTTATTTTTATCTTCTCTTGATTGGATATTTTCTCCACGCCTATCAAGTAAATCAACTTTTCGTTCTAAATTATGTTCTCGTTTTTTCTGCTCTCTTTCGTTTGTCCGCAAGTCAAACATTCTTTCTTTATAGTCATCTTCAACTTTTTGCCGTAATTTAATTGCTTCATCTTTTCCTTCTAATATGAGTTCCTTCTTTGTGGTCTCACCTTCTTTTCTAGCTTTTTCAAGCATTTCAATTACATGAGTGTTTGCATTATTCAATTTTAATCGAAAATACATAAATATTAAAAATCCACCTACCACCACTCCGGCAATACTTGCAATAATTAATTCCATTTTTCCTCCTCTAATAACATTATTTAGAGACATTTCAATGAAAAATAAAAAATACTTCCTATTTATTTATCTTACTATCTATTAATTTAATAATTTGTTCTGACTTATCTCTTATCGAAATAGTATCATTTTTTGTTTCGTTAGATAATTTTAAATAATCCGCTGCAATATTCATTGCTGCGATGACTGCTATTTTATGAATTGCTAAAGATGATGACATATTTGCACCGATTTCTTTCATACTATCATCTACATATTCTGCAACTTGTTTAATAAATTCGGGATCAACCTTTCCTTTTATTGGATAATCCTGCCCATATATCTCAACAGTCATATTTTTTTCATTTTGTTTTTCATCAATCTGTGTCATTTTTTTCTATTTTTCCTGTTTCCTAAACTCACTAATATCTTTTACGATTTCTCTTAATCTGCTTTTTATTTTTAGTATTTTATCATTAGAAATTCCCTGTTCATTTTTTGTTGCGGAAATTTTAATAATTTTATTTTCCTCTCTTAACCTATCAATCACTTCTAATGATTCAATTACTTTTTTCTCTAATTTTTCTAAATATTCAACTGACATTATCTTAACTCAGCTCCATAATTTGTCAATAATTTGTTAAATATTCTCTTCATTATTTCTTCGATTTCATCATCTTTTAATGTTCGCTTATCGCTACCAAATTCTAATCTAAACGATAGCGAAATTTTATTTTTCCCCAATTTGTTCTCATCAACAAAGCGATCGTAAATTACAACATCTTTTAAATAATCTCCACCATTAGTTTTAATTTCTTTTAATAAATCTTTTGCAAATTTATCTTTTCCAATAACGATTGAAATATCTCTCATTATTGATGGATAGAGTGAAATTTCTTTATATTTTTTTATCTCTTTTCTATTCTTGAATATAAAATCTAAATTTAATTCGGCAATTACAACGGGATATTCCAATTGTAATTTGTTGAATTTTTCTTTTTTATATTGAATAATTTTTCCAATCTGTTTTTTCTTAACAAATACATTTACTATCTCAGAATTTTTATCTTCACTCTCTTCAGTTTTATATTTTATATTTTGGATACCATACTTTTCAAGTAAAATTGACACAATACCTTTAACATAAAATAAATCTACAGATTTTGGTTTTTCATTCCAATTCAATCCCCAAACAGATCCTGAAATAAGAAAACCTAAATTTAAAAATTCCTTCGCTCCTGTCTCGCTTCTTTCCTCTTTCACAATTACTTTTCCAATCTCAAAAAGTCGAATATTTTCCCTTTTCCTCAATACATTTATCTTCATATTGGCAATTAATGATTGTGTAATATCCGTTCGCAAAGTGTTCATTTCCTTTGATAATGGATTTTTTATTTTTAGAGGTTCGTAATTCCAAATGTTAGAATTCGCCATCTTTTCGCTTACAAGTGAATTGCTCAACGATTCGTTAAAACCCAAACCAACAAATAAATTTCTAACACTCTTTAAAAATGGATGTAATTTATCAACAGTTTCAGGAAGTGTGATATTCAATCTGCGAATAGTTGGGATTTTATCCATACTATTTATACGAATGACCTCTTCGACCAAATCAATTTCTCTCTCTATATCAGGTCTGAATGTTGGAATGTTAACAACAATTTTGTCACTTTTTTTTTCTATAATTTCGAAACCCAAAGCGATAAAAATTCTTTCAATTTCTTGTTTCGAAATTTCTATTCCTGTAATCTCTTTTACTTTTGAATATCTTAACTTTACAGATTTACTCTCAATTACCTTTGGATAAATATCAATAATTCCCTTTGAAATTTCGCCACCTGCAATTTTATGAATTAAGTCGGCCAATCTGTTTTGAGCATATAATAGTGTCTCATTCGGATCAACACCTCTTTCAAATCGCTTCGAAGAATCAGTTGAAAGTTGTTGTAATTTTGAACCTTTACGAATTACTGCCGGGTTAAAATATGCACATTCAACCAAAACATTTTTCGTATTATCATCAACTTCAGAAAAAGATCCACCCATAATTCCGCCCATCGCAATAGGTTTATCAGAATCGCAAATTAAAAGTATCTCATCTGACAGTTTCCTTTCAATATGATCTATCGTTTCAAATTTTTCATCTTTTTTTGCAAATCGAACATTTATTTCTGCTCCGGATATTTTATCCAAATCAAATGTATGAAGCGGATGTCCCGTCTCCATCAAAACGAAATTTGAAGCATCTACAACATTATTCACGGATCGCAATCCAACCGATTCAACTCGCTCCTTCAACCATTTTGGAGATTCTTTTACCTCAATATTTTGTATCACTCTTGCAGAATATCTCGGACAAGCATATTCATCTTCAATATTGATTTTCACTAAATCATCAATTTTATCGCCAGTTTCATCTAAGTCAATTTTTTCAAATTTATAACCAAAATCTGTAATGGCACCAATTTCTCTAACTACTCCAAAATGAGACATACAATCGGGACGATTCGGTGTTAATTCAATATCAAAAATTATCTCTGTATCTAAATATTCGTTAAAACTTTTTCCGATTTCGTAATCATTATCTAAAACCATTATTCCATCATGCATATTTCCAAGACCGAGTTCATCTTCAGCACAAATCATTCCATTGGATTTCACTCCTCGCAATTTCGCCTTCTTAATCTTAAAATCCGGAGCTAATTTTGCTCCTACTAATGCAACTGGAACTTTTTGATTTGCAGAAACATTTGGAGCTCCACAAACAATTGTCAACTCCTCTTCAGCACCAACATCTACTTTACAAACTGATAATTTATCCGCATTCGGATGCTTCTCAACTGCCGTCACTTCACCAATTACAACCTTTTCAGGAACGGTTTTTCCTACAACTTCAACAGTTGCTTCCAGTCCGGCTAAAGTCAACTTTTCCGCTAATACTTCAGGCTTCTCTTCAATTTTTATATATTGTTTTAACCAATTTAATGAAACTTTCAATTATTATCCTTCACTATCGTAATAATTTTTTTAAAATTGTTTAAGAAATTCTATATCATTTTCATACAGAATTCTAATATCTTTTATTCCCAATTTCAACATCGTCATCCTCTCAACTCCCAAACCAAATGCAAATCCCGAATACTTTTCGGAATCATATCCAACAGATTTGAAAACATTCGGGTCAACCATTCCGCAACCCAAAATTTCCAACCAACCGGTATTTTTACAAACTCTACATCCTTTGCCACCACACAAAAAACATGACACATCAACTTCTGCTGACGGCTCGGTAAATGGAAAATAACTCGTGCGAAATTTCAACTTTACATCTGACCCAAAATACATTTTACAAAACATATCAAGAGTTCCTCGCAATTCTGAAAATGTTACATTCTCGTCAACATACAAACCTTCAATCTGATTGAATAAACAATAACTTCTCGGACTAATCGCTTCATTTCTATAAACACGACCGGGAGCAACTATCCGAATTGGCGGTTTATTTTTTTTCATAAAACGAGTTTGTACGGGCGAAGTATGTGTTCTTAAAATCCCATTTCCTTCGGTATAAAATGTATCTTGCATATCTCTCGCAGGATGATTAGGTGGAAAATTTAACGATTCAAAATTAAACCAATCTGTTTCAACTTCCGGACCATAAGCGATATCAAATCCTAAATGATTGAAAATATCTAACATTTCATCAATCGCTTGTGTTAACGGATGTTGTGAACCTTTATTAAATGAATATCCGGAAAGAGACAAATCAATATCTTTTGATTTCTGTTCCGTTTTTGAAAATTGTTGCTTAATTTCATTTATTTTTTTTGCAAAATTATTTTTTAATGAATTTAGCGATTGACCAACTTTTTTTCTATCCGTCGGCTCTACTTTTCCCATCATAGAAAATAAATCTGCAACAGTTCCTTTTCTACCCAAATATTTGTTTTTCAAATCAACAATCTGACTCTCTTCAGAAATACTTTTTATCTCTTGTTGAAATTCATTTGAAATATCATTTATTTTATCAAAAATCGACATAAAAAATTCTCGTTACAATTTGTTATTTTTTTGCTTTTACTTTTTCCACCAATTTACCGAATGCTTCCGGTTCACGAATTGCCAATTCACTCAACTGTTTTCTATTCAATTCTATATTTGCCTTTTTTAAAGCATTAATAAAAACCGAGTAACTCATTCCATGTTGTCTAACTCCGGCATTAATTCTTGTTATCCATAATTTACGAAAATTTCTCTTTTTCTGTCTTCTATCTCTATATGCATATTGCATACCTCTTTCAACAGCTTCTTTTGCTGTCTTAAATAATCTATGTCTTGCACCCCATTGTCCCTTTGCAGCTTTTACTATTTTTCTATGTCTTCTGTGTCTTGGCACAGAACTATTTGCTCTTGGCATATTTGCTCCTTTTTCTTTTCTTTAATTTACTTCTTCACATTCTTAAGTTAATCTAATTAGTGCTAAATCTCTAAATTCTTAAAGCACTAAACTCCTAACTAAATCCCTATTAGATCTTTCATTCTTTTCTTATCGCCTTTAGAAACTAAAGTCGATTGACGAAGTGATCTTTTTTGTTTTTTACTTTTCGAAGTAAACATATGTCCTGTATATGCTTTTTTCCTTTTTAACTTTCCACTGCTTGTTACTTTGAGTCGCTTTGCTGCTCCTCGATTTGTTTTTACTTTTGGCATTTTCCTATTCTCCTTTCTTTTTAGGTACGACAAATACAGATAAGAATCTTCCAAGCAATTTTGGCTCGGTATCAATATCAGCATAATCAGCTAATTTATCCAAAACATTTTCTAATGTTTCAACTCCCATATCCTTGTGAGCCATTTCACGACCTCTAAACATTACAGTTAATTTCACTTTTGAACCATGTTCAAGAAAACCAATAATTTTATTAACTTTTGTATCAATATCGTGTACATCAATTCTCGGACGAAATCTCATTTCCTTTAATGAAGCTGAGCTTTGTTTCTTCTTATTCTTCTTTTCTCGTTTTTGTTGACGGTAAATATATTTACCATAATTCATTATCTTACATACAGGGGGATTTGCCTCTGGTGCTACTTCCACCAAATCCAAATCTCTTTTCTCAGCCATTTCCAGCGCCTCTCGTATGTCTATTACACCTATCTGTTCTCCATCATCAGTAATTAATCTTACCTCGTTTACCCTAATTTCACTGTTGATTCTTAAAGAACTATTTTTTTGGTTTTTCGTAATTTTTCTCCTTTTTTATTTAAACAAAATTATTTTTTAACAATATTTATAAATTCATCTAATAGCAACTGCCCTTGGTCGCCTTTGCGATGAATTCTTAAACTAACTTTTTTGCTTTCCATTTCTTTATCGCCAATTATTAGCATATATGGAATTTTTTCTACTTCCGCAAGACGAATTTTTGCACCAACTTTTTCCTGTCGCTTATCTATTTCACTTCTTATCGAATTTGCTTTTAATTTTTCGTCTATCTCTTTCGCATATTCAATTTGTCTATCTGTTATCGGAATAACTTTAACTTGAATAGGCGATAACCAAACGGGTAAATTTCCGGCAGTGTCTTCCAAAAGAATTCCTATAAATCTTTCCAACGATCCCATAATTGCTCTGTGAATCATAAATGGTCGCTCAGAATTTCCTTCGGAATCTGTATATGTCATATCAAATCTTTCAGGTAAATTAAAATCAAATTGAATAGTCGTGCATTGCCACAATCTTCCAATCGCATCTTTTATTTTTATATCAATCTTCGGTCCGTAAAATGCTCCGCCACCTTCATCAATCTTGAATGGAATATTCATCTCTTCCATCGATTTACTTAATGAATCTTGTGCCTGTTTCCACTTTGACGGTTCGCCAACATATTTGTCATCAGGTTTTGTAGATAAATAAACTTCAAATTCTTCAAATCCAAATGCTTTTAAATATTCAAATGATAATTTCAATAACTTTTGAATCTCATCATCAAGCTGACTTGGTGTACAGATTATATGAGCATCATCTTGTGTGAATCCACGAACTCTCATCAAGCCATGCAATGCACCGGATAATTCATAACGATAAACCGTTCCTAATTCCGCATATCTTATTGGCAAATCGCGATAACTATGTTGTTTTCGATTATAAATCATAATGTGAAATGGGCAATTCATCGGCTTAATATAATAATCCTGTCCATCCACATCCATTGCAGAATACATTGATTCCTTATAAAAATCTAAATGGCCAGAAGTTTCCCAAAGCCCGGCTTTCCCAATATGTGGAGTTAAAACAAGTTCATAATCATTTTTTCTGTGTTCTTCATACCAAAAATCTTCTATAACTTTTTTTAGAATCGCACCCTTAGGATACCATAAAACCAATCCTTGTCCAACCTGTTCAGACACATTAAACAAATCAAGATTTTTACCAATTTTCCTGTGGTCTCTTTTTTTCGCTTCTTCTAGAAAATTCAGATATTTATTCAATTTTTTCTTGTCTATAAAAGCAGTTCCATAAATTCTGGAAAGCATTTTTCTTTTTTCATCGCCTCGCCAATATGCTCCGGCAACACTTAATAATTTGAATGCCTTTACCTTTCCTGTTGAAGCGAGATGTGGTCCGCGACACAAGTCGGTAAATTCGCCCTGTGAATACATTGAGATTTTTTCACTATCCGGCAGTTCATCAATTATCTCTAATTTATATTTTTCATCGGATTTTTTAAAATATTTTATCGCATCTTCTTTGCTTATCTCTTTTCTTTCAATTTGGAAATCTTCAGAAATAATTTTTTGCATTTCCTCTTCAATCTTCGGTAATTCAGATTCATGCAAAGGTTCATCAAAATCAAAATCGTAATAAAAACCATTTTCTATAGAGGGACCAATCGCAACTTTAACTTTTGGATATAATCTTTTTACAGCTTGAGCCATAATGTGTGCAGTAGTATGAAGCAACACATCATCTAATTCCGGCGATTTATCGGTAATCAATTCTACTTCACTGCCATCTTGTAATTTTGAATTTATATCAACCAACTTTCCGTTCACTTTTGCAAGATAGCTGTGCTGTGCCAAACCCTTACTAATCGACATCGCAACATCGTAAGAAGTTGCTCCGTTTTGAAACTCTTTTTCCGTACCGTCAGGTAGTTTTATTTTAATTTTTTCACTCATATTTTCCACTTTATTTCAACACTATTCAACATCTTGAAATATATGAAATATTTTCTATCTAATCAACAATTTTTTGAAATATATTATATGTTCTTTTGCAATGAATATTCTTTGCAATTTTTCAACAATAGATTCAATTAAAAAGGACTCGACTTTACAACCGGTGGCTTTACAATAATCGCCTTATACTTTTTTCCACGAATGTCAATATCAATCGCTTTTCCGGATTTTGTGTTTCCTCGTTTCACATATCCAATCCCAATTCCCTCTTTCAAAGTTGGCGATTGTGTTCCACTTGTAACAATTCCAACTTCTTCTTCGCCTACAAAGATTTTATAACCGTGTCGTGCAATTCTCTTTCCTTCCATTTTGAATATTACAAGACGACGACTTGGTTTTTCATTTTTCACTTTTAGAATCGCATCTCTGCCAATAAAATTTCCACAATCAAATTTTGTAATCCAACTCAATCCTGCTTCAATTGGATTTGTGGTTTTATCAATATCGTTTCCATAAAGACAATATTTCATCTCCATTCTCAAGGTGTCTCTCGCTCCTAATCCCACAGGTTTAATATCAAATTCTTCTCCTGCTTCAAAAACTTTATCCCATAATGTTACAGAATCTTTTATATCGTGATACAGTTCAAAACCCAATTCGCCGGTATATCCAGTTCGAGAAATAATCATCTCAATTTCTGCTAATTTCCCCTCAGTAAAATGATAAAAATCCAAATCATTTATATTTACATCAGTCAATTTTTGCAATGTTTTAAAAGAATTTGGACCTTGAATAGCAAGTAATCCAATCTTATCACTGTTATTTTTTAACTCAACATTTTCGATTAAATGTTTCTTTGACCACTCAAAATCTTTGTCAATATTGGAACCATTTACTACCATCAAAAATTTATTGGAATTGAATCTATACAAAAGTAAATCATCAACAATTCCGCCATTTTCATAACACATTGCAGTATATTGAACCTGCCCGTCAACTAAAGCGGAGACATCATTGATTGTTAAATTTTGCAAATACTCAAGAGCATTTTCTCCTTCAACCGAAAATTCTCCCATATGCGAAACATCAAAAACTCCAACACTTTTTCGCACTTGCAAATGTTCCGCATTGATTCCTTCATACGAAATCGGCATCATAAATCCTGCAAAATTTACTATTTTAGCATCTAATTCTTTATGTTTATTGTAGAATGGTGTTTTT
>JAYEHX010000080.1:0-3705 GCA_034659735.1 Fidelibacterota bacterium
GAATTGATTGATATGAGCAAGCAAAAGGGAACTCACGCAAGACAAGGTGCAACTGATGTTTGTCCGTTTATTCCCGTATCAAATGTGACACAAGAAGAGTGCATAGAAATGTCAAAAAAATTAGCAAAAAGAGTAGGGGCGGAGTTGAAAATTCCAACTTATTTATATGGATATTCTGCAACGAGACCTGAACGAGAGAAACTTCCAGATATTCGTAAAGGTGAATACGAAGCATTGGAAGAGAAGTTGAAAACAGAAGAATTTAAACCGGATTATGGCGAAGCGATATTTAACAAAAAAGCAGGTGCAACTGTTATTGGAGTTCGTGATTTTCTTTTGGCATATAATATAAATTTGAATACGACAGACAAAAAACTTGCGAAAGATATTGGACTTACCATTCGTTCAAAAGGCAGATTAAAAAGAGATAAAAATAGAAAAATTGTTCGTGATGAAAATGGCAACAAATTAAGAGTTGCAGGGAAATTAAAAAATTGTGAAGCAACGGGTTGGTTTGTTGAAGAATACGGTTATGCACAAGTGACGATGAATTTACATAATTATAAAATTTCGGGATTGCACGATGCTTTTGAGATTGTGAGAGAGGAGGCGAGAAAACTTGGTTTGAGAGTGACAGGTTCTGAATTAGTTGGAATGTTGCCAAAAGATGCGATGCTTGATGTCGGGAAATTTTATCTTAAAAAACAGAATAGAAATGTTGGGATTTCGGAAAGGGAAATAATTAAGACAGCAATATTATCACTTGGATTGAATGATACAACTCCGTTTGATATGGACGAAAAAATTATAGAATACAAGATTGCAAATGATGAAAATAAACTAAAATCAATGAAAATAACTGACTTCTTAAATCTGCTTTCATCAGATTCTCCGGCTCCGGGTGGTGGAAGTATTTCTGCTTTAAGTGGAGCATTGTCATCTGCTTTAACATCGATGGTTACACAGCTTACCTTCAACCACAAAAAATACAAAAGAAGTAATAAAAAAATGGAAGAAGTAGCAATAAAATCACAAGAATTAATGAGAAAATTCACCGATTTGATTGATAGAGATACAGAAGCTTTTAATGTATATATGGAAGCAAGGAAGATGCCAAAGAAAAAAGAGGCGGATAAAATCAAAAGGGCAATAGCATTGGAAGAAGCATCAAAAGTCGTCACAAATGTTCCGTTTGAAACATTGAAATTGTCGAGTGAATTATTGGAATTATCGGAAATTGTTGCGAAGCGAGGAAATGTAAATGCGATGTCAGATGCCGGAGTGAGTGCTATGCAAGCGGAAGTTTGTGCCGAAGGTGCTTATCTAAATGTATTGATAAATTTACCAACAATTGATGATAAAGAATTTGTGGAAAAAGTTAAAAATGAAGCAGATGAAATAGTTGCTGAAGTGAAAAAAGATAGACGGAGAATTGTTAATTTTGTGAAGAGAAAGTTGGAAGAGGAAATAAAATAAAAATGAAAAAAATATTTTCAATAATCATCATAACATTCTTATTTTTTTGCAACTCTTTTGCATTAAATGATACGAAAGCAACAATTTTATATTTTAATGATGCACACGAAATATCACCGGTTAAAGATAAATTAGGTGAGAGAGGCGGAGTTGCTCGTATTAAAACTGTTGTGGATAAAGTCAAAGAAACCAATCCTGAGACAATCGTTTTATTTGGCGGAGATTTGGGCGGTGGTTCGTTATTTGGAGCGGTATTTCATGGTTTTCCAATTGTGGAAGCTTTCAATAAGATTCCGATTGATATTGCAAATTTCGGACAGCATGATTTTGATTTTGGTGAAAAAGTAACTCGTGAATTGGTAGAAAAATCAGAATTTCAATGGATCACATCAAATCTTGTAGATACTGCAAATAACTCATTTATGAATTTGCCTAAATATAAAATCATAAATTCTAACAACTTGAAAATTGGCTTTATTGGATTAACAGATGCGATGAATACTACAATTGTTAGAAATACTGTTATACAGAATGATTTATTTAAGTCGGCGGAACATTCTGTTGAAAAATTGAAAAAAAAGAATGTAGATTTTATTATAGCAATTACTCAAACAGGTCAAAAGAATAATGAAAAATTATTGGAAAATATTCCTGATATTGATGCAATATTTTCAGAAGAAATATATGAAAATAGAACGAATGTTTTTTATGTTGACAATCGTCCAATTATCACAACTTGTGGAAATTTAGGTTCAATAGCGAGATTAGATATTTATAATGATAATATTTATGTAAGAAATTATTCAATAGATGCAAAAATACAATCCGAACCAAAACTTTTAAAACTTCAAAATCATTATCAGAATAAGCTTGAAAATAAATTAAGTAAACCGATTGCTATCTTAAGAAAGAAATTTGATGCCGGAATAAATGGTGATTTTAAAGGTAGATGGAGAGAGACGAATATTGGAAATTTTTTAACTGATTCATATAGAAAACATTATAAATCTGATATCGCAATTTTAAATGGCGGTGGAATTAGAGCAAATATTGAATCGGGAGAATTCACAACCAAAGATGCATTATCAATTATTCCTTTTGGAAACAGAATTTGTCTTGTTGAAATATCCGGCAGATATATTTTGGAAGCACTGGAACACGGAGTATCATCAATTAAAAATTCAGGTTCATTGCTACAAATTTCCGGAGCAAGTTATGAATATGATTGGAATAAAACGACAGGAAATATGGTGTCAAATGTAAAAATACAAGGATTGCAACTCGAAATGAATAAAATCTATTCATTGGCATTGCCGGATTATTTACTATTTGGCGGAGATGGGTATAATATTTTTGATCATTGCAAAATAATCGTTCAACCGGAATCAGCACCAAAAGATATTGAAATATTTAGAAGATATTGTCAAGAAATGAAAATTTTAAATCCTAAAATTGAAAATAGAATAACAGTAATAAATAAAAATAAATACAAGTGAAAATTATGCAAAAAATAGATTTATTAATATATAACAGTTCAGAATTAATCACGATTAAAGGCAAAAACAGAGCAAGATTTGGAAACGATTTAAAAGATTTATCCGTAATAAAAAACGGTGCGATTGCTGTAAATGATGGAATTATTATAGAGATAGGAAAATCTGATGAATTGGCTAAAAAATATTCAAAAGTAGAAAAGAAAATAGATGCAAAAAAATCCGTTGTAATGCCGGGATTTGTTGATTGTCATACGCATTTGGTATTTGCGGGTTCTCGTGAAAATGAGATGTCGATGCGACTGAATGGAGTTTCATATTTGGATATTTTGAAACAGGGTGGAGGAATTCACTCGACAGTTGAAGCAACGAGAAAAATCTCTAAAGATAAATTGAATGAAAGTTCTATAAAAAAATTGAATAAGTTGTTAGCAAATGGAACGACAACTGTTGAAATAAAAAGTGGTTACGGATTGAATTATGAGACGGAAAAAAAGATGTTAGAAGTTATAAATGAATTAAATGATGAACATCCTATTGATATTATACCAACTTTTTTGGGAGCCCATACAATTCCAAAAGATACAAATAGAGAAAAATATATCGATTGGATTGTAAATAAAGCAATTCCAGAATTCAAAAATCTATCAAAATACTGCGATATTTTTTGTGAAGATGGAGCATTTTCACTTGATGAAACGGAGAAAATATTTAAGTCAGCAATTGAAAATGGATA
>JAYEHX010000081.1:0-3670 GCA_034659735.1 Fidelibacterota bacterium
TGAAATCCGTGAAATCCGTGAAATCTTAAGAAAATATTTTCAAAACAGCCATAAAAATAGTTAACAGACCAAAAGAGCCACCAATCATCCAAGTAAGTTGATTAAAGCGTGTATTCATATCTTCAAAACGACTATCCATATTTTTTTGCATACTTTCAAAACGACTATCCATATTTTTTTGCATACTTTCAAATCGTTTATCCATATTTTTTTGCAAATCATTAAATCGTTTATCATTCGCATCAAATCGTTTATCCATATAATGTTGCATCTCATTAAAGCGGGTATTCATACTTTTTTGCAAATCACCAAAGCGTTTATCACTTGCTTCAAATCTTGCTTCCATCAATATTCGTTGGTTTTTCAGCTCTTCTTCAAGTTTGATTAATCTTTCGTAAATATCTCTCATTGATGGATCTAAAAATAATTCATCGTCCTGCTTTTTTTTATATTTATTAATCTCTTCAATAAAATATTGATGAAATATTACGCCAAGATTCTCTTTGGGTATATTTGCCACTGTGTTATAACTTGCTCTTGGCTCGTTAACTGTATTTTCTTTATCCATTTTTCTCTCCTAAATTCTATTGCAATATATAAAATATTATTTGGATTTACAAAACTTTTTTAATTTAAAAATTCACCACAAAAGAACACAAGGAACACAGAGAGCATCTGATTCATCTAATTAGTATCATCTAATTAAACGAATTAATCTAATTGTTATCATCGAATTAAACGAATTTATCTAATTGTTATCATCTAATTAATCGAATTTATCTAATTGTTATCATCTAATTAATCGAATTAATCTAATTGATTGTCATTCGTTGTCATTGATGATCATTAATTTGGATACACTTTTTATGCACGGTACTTAACCCTCTAAACTCCTAAACTTCTAACCCTCTAAACCTTCTTTAAGTTGTCATTGATTGTCATTAATAGTTATTCGTTGTCAAATGATCAAATGATCAAATGACCCAATGACCTCCTAACCTCCTAACCTCCCACCCCTCTTAATCGGTGCTTTCGGTGGTAAATAAAACATAAAAAATTATTTACTTCCCAGAAATTCATCAATGTTTTTAGCCGCATCTCTGCCATTTCCCATCGCTTCAATAACCGTCGAGCCACCGGTCAATGCATCACCGCCTGCAAATACACTATCCATATTCGTCATATAATTATTATCGGTTTTAATTCCGCCCCACTCATAAGTTTCCAATTCAGTAACTTTACTTAAGAATAATCTATTTGGAGTTGTTCCCAGAGCATTAATAACCGTGTCTAATTCAAAAATATGTTCAGAATCTTCAATTTTAACAGGTCTCTTACGACCACTTTTATCAACACCTTCGAATTTTGTTTTCATCAATTGCATTCCGTTTACCCAACCATCATCTGTTCCTGTCATATGACAAGGTGATACCATTTCTTTAAAAATAACACCTTCCTCTTCGGCATGCATGATTTCTTCAATTCTCGCTGGTGCATGTTGTTTTGTTCTTCTATAAAGTATATAAACTTCCTTAGCACCTAACCTTTTTGCACATCTTGCAGAATCCAAGGCAACATTTCCACAACCAATAACACCTACTTTATCTCCACAAATTATCGGAGTATCCCATTGAGGAAATTTATATGCTTTCATCAAATTCACTCTAATCAAAAATTCATTTGCAGAATAGACACCTTTTAATTTTTCACCGGCACAACCCAAAAATTTTGGAGCACCTGCACCTGTTGCCAAGTAAATTGCATTATATTCCTTTCGTAAATTTTCAAAATCTATATTCTGTCCGACAATACTGTTAAGTTTGACATCAACACCTAATTTTTCTAAAAATGACAATTCATAATCAACAACATCTCGAGGTAAACGAAATGCAGGTATTCCATATTGCAATACACCACCGGCCATATGAAGAGCTTCAAATAATGAAACTTTGTATCCTAATTTTCTTAAATCAACAGCACAAGTAATCCCTGCTGGACCTGCACCAACAATTGCAACTTTTTTACCATTTTCTTCTATTTGAATATTTTCGACCACATTATTTTCTTGTGCCCAATCGGCTGTAAAAGCAAATAATTTACCAATATTTATTGCTTTTTGCTGTTTTCCCAATATACACTTTCTTTCACATTGTTCCTCTTGCGGACAAACTCTTCCTGTAATACCGGGCACAGCATTATCTGATTTAGATAATAAAAATGCAGATTTAAAATCTTCATTTGCAATATAATTAATTATATCTTTAATTTTCATTCTAACTGGACAACCTATTTCACATAATGGATTTTTACATTGCAGACATCTTTTTGCTTCACTCACAGCTTCTTCAGGTGAATATCCTAATGGAACAGATTTAAAATTTTTAATTCTTTCTTCGGGTGCTTGTTCTCTCATTGGTACTCTTTCTTGGATAGCCATTATTTTAACTCCTTAATTTTTTCATTATAACATTCCATTGCTTCTGCTTCCTTGCCTTTAAACATAGCTAATCGACTTATTGCCGATTCCCAATCAACTTTTTGTCCATCAAACATTGGTCCATCAATACAAGCAAGTTTTTGTTCTCCAGCAACAAATACTCTGCAAGATCCACACATTCCAGTAGCATCAACCATTATCTGTCTTACAGTGGTCATTACGGGAACATTATATTTTTTTGTTAAATCGGACAACTTTTGTAATGGAGGAATTCCACCACCTGCGAATACTTGATCCACTCTCCTTTCTTCCAATATTTCCTTAACAATATCAAGGTAATGCCCTTTTCTTCCCACAGAACCATCTTCTGTTGCAAGAATATATTCGTCTGCATATTCCTTTGATAACTCTTTTTCAGGATAGATGTCATCTTTTGTAGGAAAACTTTGAATTGAAATAACATGGTTGCCACCCATTTTTTTCAATTCTCGACACAAAGCCGAATTTTCCGCATGACCACACACTAAATCAGAAGCAAAAATTACTGTTCCAAATTTCTTCAATGTGGGAGCAGTTCCCATTGGTCCAATAACTTTATGAAAACTATCTCCAACTTTCCAAGTATCTAATTCACTAGAAGTTTTCCCTAACCGTTTAATATACATTGTGATTTTATCGCCATCTGCTCTCTCAATAGACATTGGAATTCTTTCTCCATTTGCTATTGTCAGTAAAACTGCAAAGTTGCCCGGTTTAAATTTTTTCGCAACTTCCGGAGCAACTATATCCATCACGAAATCGGCAGAATTCAACTTTTCTTTTCTTGTAATAATGTGTTCCATAAAACTCTCCTCTTTTAATTTATATATTTAGTTATTGGTATATTTATATATTTAGTTAATACGATATTTAACTCCAAAAAAATTTATTTTTCAATAAGTTTAATTAATTCAATTACAAATTCATTTATTACCTTATAACATACTGTTGTTCCTTCTCTTCTTCTTTCAGTAATTCCGGCTTCCATAATAATTCTTAAATGCTGAGAAATAGTAGATTGCGGGAGCTTCATCTTTCTTTGACATTTAGAAACACTACACTCATTATGATATAAATTAATTACGATATTCAATCTATCGGTATGAGATAATGCTTTTAATATTTTACTTATATTTTCTTTTTTATTCATAAAATTATATCATTTATAATTAAAAATCTAATAAAACTTACTTT
>JAYEHX010000082.1:0-14470 GCA_034659735.1 Fidelibacterota bacterium
ACCCCAAGATTTTCCCATGTCCTCACTTCAATATTTTTCTCTCTCTTAATTGTCTCTGCCGTTTCAAGTCCATAACCTGTTTCCACGAGATAAAATGGAATCCCCAAATTTTGTGACGCTTCCCAATCGCAAACAGAATCTCCAACATAAACAGTATTCTTTACATTAAAATTATACTCTTTTGCTGCTTGCAGATACATTCCGGATTTTGGTTTTCTACAATCACAATTATCAGTCGGCAAATGCGGGCAATAATAAAAATCAGTTATTTTTCCACCGGCTTTTTCACTATCGCTTATTACTTTTTTGAATATTTCAGAATTTGTCTCTTCCGTAAAATATCCTCTTGAAATTGCGGATTGATTACTCGTAATAAAAACTTTCAAACCGGAATCCGTTATTTTTTTTAATGCTTTACTAACAAATGGATAAACTTTTACATCCTCAACTGAGCGAACATAGTCATCACTATCCCTATTTAAAACTCCGTCTCTATCCAAAAATATTGCTTCTAATTTTTCCATATCTTGTAATTTAACATTTTTTTACTTATATTAAAATGTTTTTTTCATCTTTTTTTTATAAAATTCAATATATTCCATAGCACTACTATCCCACGAAAAGTTTTTTCGCATAGCTCTCTTTACCATATTTTTCAAATGTTTTTTTCTATCGTAGAATGTACTAACTGCCCATCCAACCGTATCATAAATTGCTTGCGGAGTTAAATCGTTAAATTTAAAACCCGTTCCAACTCCTGTTTTTTCATCGTACTGTTCAATAGTATCATCTAATCCGCCAGTCGCTCTAACAATTGGCAGAGTTCCGTACTTTAATGAATAAATTTGATTTAAACCACACGGCTCATATTGTGAAGGCATAATAAAAAAATCAGAACCTGCTTCAACCTGATGTGCCAACTGATTATCATAACCAATAAATACACCGATTTTTCCTTTATATTTCACAGATAATGACTGAAAATATTTTTCTAACTTCTTATCTCCTGAACCCAATATTGCAAATTGGACTTCCATATCATTAACAATATGTTCAATGACTGATGCCAAAATATCCAAACCTTTTTGAGTTGCAAATCTACTCACAATTCCGATTGTTGGAATATTTTTATCATACTTTAAATTAAATTTACCCTGCAGAAAAAGTTTACATTTGAGTTTTCCACCTAAATCTTTTTCATCATAATTATATGGAATTAATTCATCTATTTTTGGATTCCACTGCTTATAATCAACTCCATTCAAGATGCCAATATAATCATCTTTTTTATCAATTAAAAATGTGTGTAATCCGTGTGAATACTCATCCGTCTTTGTCTCTTCAGAATATTTTTTGCTAACTGTATTTACGACATCAGCATATTGAATTCCACCTTTGAGAAAATTAATATCGCCATAATCTTCAAAAACATTTGCATTAAATAACTCATCGGAAAAGCCAAGATAACTATAATTACTATGAGGATATTTCCCTTGATAACCAATATTATGGATGGTCAATGCACCAAATGTATTTTTGAAAAAAATATCATTTCTATACCATTCCTTAAGATAAACCATCGACAATGCCGACTGCCAATCGTGAGCATGAATAACATCAGGTTTGAAATTTATATCACGACAGAGTTGAAAAACGGCATTAGATAAAAAAGCAAATCGCTTTGGGTTGTCATCATAATCTCTCATTTCAGAATCATTATATAAACCATCTCGATTAAAATATTTTTCATATTCAATAAAATAAATTTCAACATTTTTGCTATGTTCCGCAGAATAAACCGAACACCACTCCTCACCATTTCCCATATGAACTCCCATCGGAGCAAGTGTTTTTTTCAGTTTATATTTTTTTGCATCAATTGACGAATATTTTGGAATAACAATTTTTACATTATGACCAAGATTTGAAAGTGCGATTGGCAAAGAGGAAACGACATCTGATAAACCGCCTGTCTTTGCATAAGGTGCACATTCTGATGATACAAATATTATATTAAGTTTTTTTTTCATTTTATTTCCTATTTACTTCTCACCTATTACTTCTCGCATCGCCCCAATATGTTCCGGTGTCGTTCCGCAACAACCACCAATTATCGAAACACCAATCTCAATTAATTCCTTTGTTTTTTCTGCAAAAAATTCCGGTGTTTCAAGATAAAATATTTCGCCATTTTTACTAACCGGTTGTCCGGCATTTGATTGAATCATTATCGGTAATTTAGAATATTTTTTAAATTCTTTTGCAATCTCCACCATTTTCTCAAACCCATTTCCACAATTTGAACCAATAATATCAGCACCAACTTCTTCCAAAATTTCACTTACATACTCAATATTATTTCCCATAATTGTGAAAAAACCTCGCGGAGTTTTATTGAATGTCATTGTCGTAATTATCGGAATAGAATCGGATACTTCTCTCGTCGCTTCCACTGCCAAAACCGCCTCTTCCAAATCAATCATCGTTTCTATGCAAATTACATCTACTCCGGAATCTATCAAAATTTCAACTTGCTTTTTGAAACCGGCTTTTATCTCTTCAGGATTTCCAACTCCCATTGGCTCCAACATTTTCCCAGATGGACCAACCGAGCCGGAAATATATGATTTTCCATTTGTCACTTTTTTAACTATATCCACTGCTTTAGAATTTAACTCTTCCACCCTATCTGAATTTTGAGAATCGCCGAGTTTTACAACTGATCCGCCAAATGTATTCGTCTCAATTAAATCCGCTCCAGCTTGAAAATATTCCAAAGCAATTCGCTCAATAATTTTCGGTGCATCGATATTCAACAATTCAGGAACACTCATATCACCCGAATAATATTTCTGTATTTGGGTTCCAATTGCTCCATCACCAAGTAAAATCTCTCCATCATTTATTCTTTCTAAAATATTTTTCATCTGTTTCCTCTATTATAAAATTCTTTTCTTAAAATTGACATTAGAAAAAAATCGTAATATTTATTATTATGATTCATTGCTTCTCGCAATCTTCCTTCTTGAATAAATCCATTATTCTCGTATATTTTTACCGCAGGTTTATTTTCAACAGAAACATGAAGTTGAATTCTATTCAAATTCAAAACATCAAAACCATAACTTATCATTTTTTTTGTAATTTCTGTTCCAAAATGTTTTCCCCAATCATTTTTGTCCGGTAGTATTATGGAATATGTTGTAGCTCGACTTACTAAATCCAAACGATGAAAAGCAGTTATTCCAATTCTTTTATCAGTTTTATTTTCTCGAACAATAAATGGCAAATAATTCATTTTATTCCCATATAAATTTTCGATTTCTTTTTCCTGTCGAATTTTATTTGTAGGAAAATCAGTAAAAAATGTATCACGAATATCATAACTATTATGGCAATAAGTTAAAAATTCAATATCTTCTTTTTCTACCTGATAAAATGATAAATTTTTGGTTTTCATAAATGGTTTTATTTTCATATCATTCCTTTTTCATTTTTTTCTTTGGACTAAAGTCCTTTTGGTGGAAGATGTTTTTAATCCACGAGTTAAAACTCGTGGCAATTGATTCTCTTTTATTTTCTTTTTTTTAGTAAATACTTGTTAATTTTAATTAAAATATCCATTTGTTAAATTTTCTCTTTTTTAACCTTTTGCCAAACACTTTCCAAATCTTCCAAATTTACATCTTTTATATCAATTTTTTTATCAATAAAATACTTTTCCAATTTGTTAAATCTGTCAACGAACTTCTTCGTGGATTTTCTCAATGCCTCGTCAGGATTGACTTTTAGATATCGACTTATATTCACTAATGTAAATAATAAATCGCCAAATTCATCTTCAATTTCATCTCTGTTTTTATTTTTAATTGCATCTTTCAGTTCAGAAATTTCCTCATCAATTTTATCAACTACATCTTCAATTTCTTCCCATTCAAATCCGACAGTTGCAACTTTTTCTTGTATTCGTAATGCCTTATGAAGCGATGGCAATGTTTCCGGAATTCCATCAAGCAATCTTTTTCTACCTTCAACTAATTTCTGTTTTTCCCAAAAGTTAAGCAAACTCTCTTGTGATGAAAATTCTTTATCTCCAAAAACATGTGGATGTCTGCTAATCATTTTTTTATTGATAGATTCTAAAGATTCTTTCGGATTGAATTTCCTTCTCTCTTCCGCCAAAATCATCTGAAATCCAACATGCAATAACACATCTCCCAACTCTTTTTTTAGAGAATCATAATCTTTACTGTCTATCGCATCGACAACTTCATAAACTTCTTCAATAAAATATGGTATAAGTGATTCTGCATCCTGCTTTTTATCCCAAGGACATCCGTCATCACCTCTAAGCCTGCGAATAATATCTAACAATTCATCAAATTCTTTCATTTTTTTCCCTATATATCAAATATTTTCAATATTAATCCGTGCTAATATTAATAATCAAAATTTACATTCTCTAATTAAAAATTATTTTTGTATAACAATTTAACGGACACTTCGACAAGCTCAATGCAAGAAAATACAGAGAAATTTCTTGTCATTCATTGTCATTGGTTGTCATTTGTTGTCATTTTTACTTTACCGCAGAGACGCGGAGGAATTTATTGTCATTTATTGTCATTGATTGTCATTGATTGTCATTGATTGTCATTGATTGTCATTGATTGTCATTTCTACTTTACCGCAGAGACGCTGAGACGCAGAGGAATTTGTTGTCATTGACTCAGACACACTTTTATGCACGGTACCCAATGACTCAATGACCCAATGACCAAATGCCCCAATGACCAAATGCCCCAATGACACAATGACCATAATTTCGGTGTCTTTCGGTGTATTCGGTGGTTAATAAAGTAAGAACAAAATGCCCACCAAAAGATGAGCATTTTATGTTTTAAAAATTCTATTTTTTTTACATTTCACTAATTCACTTCTTACAATAAGCTCCCGGCAATGCACCAACGACAAAAGTATTTTCCACTTCTCCGCTTGCTTTTAGAACAGTCACAGTATCAGGTGCAATATAATCAGTTTCACCAACAAACACAAATTCACCATCACTCCAGACACTATAAATATTTGAAAATTCGCCAAGTTGATTGGAATTATCTAAACTCAAATCACTATTTACAGCAAGAATTTTGTTGTTGAAATTTTGATAAATTTGACCATTTACTTTTATAATATCAGAAGTTGCTCCCTGACCATGATCTTTTGTAATTACATTTCCAACAGATAAATTGATTTTAGAAGTTCCACAAAATTTCGCCCAACCGACACCATAATACACACTTGCTACAAAAAGATTATCTCCATCTAAAAACATTGTTGTCGGACCGGGAATTACTTCAAATGTATCCGTAACAGTTGGTGTCGGACTCAATGTTATTTCCAAAATTTTATTTTCAGTTACCCAAGCTGAATTCATATTTAAGGCAACATACAATTTTCCATCTTTTTGAACCAAATCTTCAAATTTGCCATTAAGTAATATTGTATCTTTCACTTCAGAAGTTGTCAAATCAACTACGAGAATTCCATTGATTGCCCAAGAAGTTATAAATGCATTATTATCATCAAATGCTATATATCTCGGACTCATTCCGGACAAATCAATCGAAATTTCGAATGATAACGAATTCTCTAATGAAACATCCATAACTTCCAATGAGTGGGAATTATTCATCACAACAAATAGCTTTCCATCTTTTGTCGCAATATCTTGACCAACATCACCTAACGGATTTTGACTATCCAAATAAATCGGACCTGTCAAACTATCCAAATCTCCATTCACTCCCCAAAGTGAAGAATTCGATTGTTGAAAATTTCCTTCACAAAGAATGAAATATTCAGGTGAATAACTTTTTGCTTCTTTTTCATCCGGTCCGAAGCAACCGCTCAATGATAGAATAACAACTACAATTATTATTCCATAAACCAAATTAAACTTTTTCATTTCTTACTCCTTGGCTTTCGCCTTTTTTTTAATGTTAAAAGTTGTTGTTAATTTAAATTTTCTTCCTGATTCCGGATAACCCAAAATCGTTTCATATTCATAATCAAATATATTTTCTACCGACAAAACGGCTATAAAATCTCGTTTAAAAATTTCAAATGTATAACCAATATCATAATTAAACAGAATAAATTGCGGAATTTTCACATCATTTGGGTAACCATAAAGTGAAATTTTTTCATCGTTATAATCAATTTGTAAACTTGAATAAAATCGTTTCGGATTCCAAGATAAATTGAAAGATGAAATATTTTTTGGTGCATAACGAAGTTGCTTGTCGAAATAATTCCCTTCCACTTTATTTTTGCTTATCAAATATTCATAATGAAAATTTCCAATTAGATTAAGTGGTTGACAGTTCCAATCAATTGAAAATTTTACTCCATACCTTGTGGTTTTCGCAATATTTTCCGGTTGCCAATATGATTGCTGTGGCATCCATTGAATTAAATTTTGGCTCTCTTTATAAAACATACTTATTCTATAATCCGTATATTTTCTATAATGAAATTTAGTTGAAAAATTAAAAACACCTGTCTCTTCAGTGAGTAAATTTGGATTTCCACCCGGTTCCCAATACATATCATTAAATGATGGAATTCTAAATAATTTCGCATAATGAAATGAGAAGGACTTTACCATTTTATTTTTTGGAAATAGTGTAGTTCCTAAACTATAATTGAATTGATCAATATTTTCCGGCGAATAAACATAAATTATACTCGGTTTAAATTCGAGAGTTTCCATCGGTTTATATAAAATCTCAAGCGAATTTGAAAAAATATTTCGTTCATATAATTTACTTGTATCATTTTTGAATATCTCATTTTTTATGGAAATATTTCCAATCGTTTCAATTTTTTCCCCTAATAAATAATTTTGATTTAGTGTGATTTTATTCGTAATATTTTCGTAAAAACTTTTTACATTTATGTTTGGATTGGAATAATTATCATCAGAATTTTTATGCAAATAATTTAATTTTCCAAATCCTTTTTTCCCAATCCAACCAATTCTAAATGCACCTGCGAATAAATTATCATTTCGTCTTGCTAATAAATTTGGCGACCACTTCTGCCCTGCCACTCCACGCTTTTGTTCAGTTTTCAATAAAAATATTTTTGCATAAATCTGTTTTGAAATAATTGTGTTTACCTTCCAAGCAATATATCGTTGCTCAAAATCATTATTTTTTCTTTCAGAATTTTCGCCTCTCCATTCGTAATCATAATTTCCATCATCTTTCATAAATCCAATTAATAAATCTATTGAAGTACTTTTTAAATATAGATTGAGTTTTACATTACTTGACAAATATCCATAACTTCCATAGCCATACGAGACAGAATTTGAGTTTCTCCAAGGTATAAAATTCACAACTCCGTCAACACTTCCCGAACCATATTTATTGATATCATAAAAGAGATAGTTTATAGATTCTATGAACGGTGTTGGCAATTGTGAAATATCCATCAATCCGTTTTGAGCATTCGTTAAATCAAATCCATCAACCAATATTTTCGTATGTGATGAAGTTCCACCGTCAATACTGATTGAAGAAATTCCTGCTAAGCCACCATAACTTTTTATCGTGATGCCGGGAAGTTTTCTTATTAAATTTTTCGTTTCCATATCTGCAGAATAGATATTTTTAGAAACCGTTATTTCATTATCTTTATCAGATTTTTTAATATCTTCTGTATAATTTACTTCAGAAAATTCAATTACTTTTGGAATCAAAATGATATGTATTTTTTTCTCTACATTGGATAAAATATATTTTTGTGAATGGTATCCAACATGAGTAAATTCCAGAGTATCACCAACTTGATAATTATTATTCAGATAAAACCTTCCATTATAATCACTCATATTCCAAATATCTTTGTTAATATTATGAATATATACAACCGCAATTCCGCTATTACTTTCATTCACAACTTTCCCGAAATGATTTTCTGGAAATGCCAAAATAAAATTAATTGACAAAAATATAATTAAAAATATTTTCTTAAAATGAAACATCAAGCAAATATCTCATCTCTTTTTTTGTAAATCCCAAACTGATTATAGATGAATAATAAATTTTTATTCATACTGCTCCTCCTTTTTCTGCGAAATTCATAAGCATAAAATTATATCAAGATATCCTGACTTACGGCTTTTCAAAATCAGCACCTTCCCATTCATTATTGAATAGTGGTATATTTGCTGATTCCATACCGATTACAGTAGCGCGACTGTGTTCGATTTTCACGAACTTCCCTTGCATATAACTTATTTCAAAAATCTTTGTATATTAATCGTAATATTTTGAAAATACAAATGTTTTTTTCATTTTTTTCTGAAACACCTCGAAAAGAACGAGTATGCTTCGTATAACTATTGATAGCATAATATGTTACATAAATAATATTTTTAAATTGTTTTTAATATTATGATATTAATTTATTTTATTAATAGATTTCTTTGTTTTTTGGGAGTGTTTTTTTGGAGTGCATTAACCGTGTTAATGCAAAAAAAGCGTAGCTTTTTATAAATAAAGAAATGTCTCCGACATTTCTACACATCAACACGCCTGCCCCGTAGCGAAGCGTATCGGGGGTTGATGTATTTCATAAATCGTTAAATTAATAAAAACATAATTAGAATATTTTATTTATCTTGAATTTTCTGGGTGTTTCATTTTTTACATTTTTAAAACTTTGAAAAAAGGAATACCATATCTTTTTCGTAGTGTTTTTCTATATGTTTAATTACAATAATTTCAAATCAAAAAACTAAATTATAAATTCTACAGAAAAAATGTTTAAAAAAATAGAGCGAGAGACGAGATTCGGACTCGCGACAGCCACGTTGGCAACGTGGGGCTCTACCACTGAGCTACTCTCGCTTTTCAAAGTGCTGTAATAATAAAATATTTTTTCTTAATTTCCAAATGTTTTTTTTGAAAAATTTTCGACACCTCAATAAAACTCCAAAAAAAATATCATTTATCCTTTCCCACATAAAAAACTTTTTAAAAAATTTACTTCGCTAATCAAAAATATAATATTATATTTGGGTTGGTAGTGAGATTTTTTAATCTAATCGACATAAGGAGGGAACAAATGATCGATACTAAAAAGACGATTTATTCATGGGCTTTTTACGATTGGGCAAATAGTGCGTTTGCCACAACTGTAATGGCAGGTTTTTTTCCAATATTTTTTAAATCATATTGGGCAAATCCAAACAATTTAACAGAAAGCACATTCTATCTTGGAATGGCAAATTCTATAGCTTCAATACTCGTTGCAGCTTTTGCTCCATTCCTTGGTGCAATTGCTGATAAAGGAACTGCAAAAAAGAAATTCCTATTTACTTTTGCATTTCTTGGTGTAATTATGAGCGGTAGTTTATGGATGGTTGGTTATGGAATGTGGCAATTAGCAATTCTATTTTATATTGCTGCAACTGTTGGATTTTCAGGTGGAAATATTTTCTACGATTCACTAATCACAGGAGTTGCCACAGAAAAAAAGGTTGACTTCGCTTCATCACTTGGATTTTCTCTTGGATATCTTGGTGGTGGAATATTATTCGCTGTGAATGTGATTATGTATTTAAAACCTGAATTATTTGGTTTTATAGGTAAAGATGCAGCTGAATTGGCACGAATTATTAATTCAACTGAAATTGAAATTGCATTTGCAGATGTTCAAACAGCTGTAGCAGGATTAGGCACAAAGTATGCCGAGATTAAAACGGCTTTTGCATCAATGGCAGGGACAGAAGAAGTTTTACTTAAAAAATTAACAGGATTATTAAGTGGTGCAGAAGCTGCTGCAATAAAAGCATCCTTCTTGTCAGTTGCTGTATGGTGGGCTGTGTTTTCAATTCCTATATTCCTATTTGTAAAAGAACCATATAATGAAAATGCGATTCCATTTGGAGTTGCTATTAAGCAGGGTTGGAAACAACTTATTAGCACATTTAAAGAGATTAGGCATTTAAAAGTTGTTGGAATATTTTTACTTGCATATTGGTTTTATATTGATGGAGTTGACACAATCGTAAGAATGGCTGTTGACTATGGAATGTCGATTGGATTTGAACAAAGCATTTTAATTACGGCACTTCTTATTACACAATTTGTAGCATTTCCGGCTACTCTTGTTTACATTTTATTAGCCGATAAAATAGGTCTGAAAAATTCACTACTTGTTGCAATATTGGCTTATGGAATCATAACTGTTTTAGGATATTTTATGAATCAAGAGTGGCATTTTTTCGCTCTTGCAATCGGTATTGGTCTTTTTCAAGGTGGAATTCAAGCAATTAGCCGTAGCTTATATACGAGATTAATTCCCAAACATAAATCTGCTGAATTTTTCGGATTTTACAATATGTTAGGAAAATTCGCGGCTGTTATCGGACCTGCACTAATGGGAACTGTGACATTAATAACTGGAAGCAATAGATTAGGAATTCTTTCAATATTAGTTCTTTTTATCGCCGGTGGATATTTATTAATGAAAGTTGATATAGAGGAAGGCAAAAGAAATGTTGCAGAATATCTTGAGAAATCATAATTGTATGGAATCTCTATAAGTTGAAAAGTTTAGAAGTTTTAAAAATGGAATTCTTATAAATTTTTATTTATATTAAATAGCAAAACCATTTTTTAAAACTATTCTATAAATCACACTGAAAAGTGAAAAAAAATATCTGATTATTCTTGTATAATCAGGTATTTTTTTTTAAATTTAGAGTTGAAATATTAGAAACAATTAATGGAGAAATTTACAATGAAATTATTTAAAACACTTGCAACAATTCTAATAGTTGGATTTATGACATATTCTTATGCTGATGAATCAATAAAATTAGAAAAATTTGACGAGACAAAAAATCTCTCATATCCAATAGATCCAAGACCTTTTTTGAGAGAAACTGACTCTTTGGCGAGAATTTTTTTTAACGAAAATCCAAATTATTTAAAAACCGCAAAATTAGGTAAAACTGCTCATAATTTTCAGGTTGGTGACACAAGAAGTTGGTACACAAGTGATATGGAAAATGGTGGATTTGTTTCTGTTGCATCTACTTGTCGTGCAGTTGGAGAACACTGTTATATCTTTGTTGAAGATGCTATTTGGAATGACAGAATTTCGCAAAATGGAGTTGATTCAGTAAGAATTGCTTTTGATAGTAAGACGCCAGCTGATCCTAATAAAGGAATTTTTGAAATAGATGTGGAGACATTTGGAAATCCACCTGATATTGACGGTGATCCAAAAATTATTATATTTATTTTAGATATTTTAGATGGTTATGACGGTTCTGGTGGATATGTTGCAGGATATTTTCACTCTTGGAATGAAACAAGTGGTTCAGGAAGTAATCAAGCTGAAATATATTATCTTGATGCAGATCCTGCTGACCTAACTTCTGCTTATGGTTTACAAAATGGAATGAGCACAACAGCTCACGAATTCCAACATATGATTCATTATAATTATGACCAAAATGAAGTGACATTTGTGAATGAAGGTTTATCATTAATTGCCGAAGTTGTAAATGGATTTGCAATGCGAGAACAATATTTATACCTCAGCAACACAAACATTGATTTATTCAATTGGAGTTATGATAATGCACTTCCAGATTATTCCAGAGCTGCACTTTTTACACTTTATCTTTACGAACAAGTTGGTGGCGATGTTCTCAAACAGATAGTCCAAAATACAAATACAGGAATTTCCGGATATAATACAGGAATCGGAAATACTACTCCGGCAACTACTTTAAGCTTTAACGACATTTTAGACAATTGGTTTTTGGCAAATATTGTCGCCGACAGAAGTGTAAATCCTGCTTGGGGATATAAATATCCCAATCTGCAAGAGGTAGTTGGAATCAAACATACCGATCCAAATGTTGATAATAATACTTTGAGTGTAGAAAATATGAGTGCTGAATATTTAAGATACGAATTAGGTTCAAATTTGAATATATTATTTGAAGAAGACAAATCAAATTTCTATGTTAAAGCAATAACTGTTGATACAAATGATGTAAAGGAAGTGACTGATATAACTTCTAATAGTACAACTTCTTTTCCTGAATATGGAAACAAATATAAAGAAATTGATTTCGCAATTATTAATAAAAATCAATTATCAATTATGTCAGTCGATTATTCTTCAACAGGCGATGCTCCACCATCTGTTGAATTAAAATATGACAATTATGCTCCAACCGGAGTTTTACCTTTAAGTGACAATGATACTATCTGTGTTGTATTCGATGATGTTTCTATGAAAAAACTTGATTCGATAAGTGTTGCATTGAGGCAACCCGGCACCATCACAGGTGGAATATATAAATATACAGGCGATACAAGACCAACACCACTTGGAGAAAAATTGACCGATTTAACTATCACATCTACAATTTCGGAAAAACCTGCATATCCATATCCGGAACCTTGGCCAAATTGGATAACGATAGATTTGAGTGATAAAAGTATTCCGGCAAGCGATCCATTTGTTATTGCATTATTAGTAGAGGGAACTTATCCCGAAAATAATAGAGTAATGATTACAGAACAGCCAGGACAATCTGCATATCATAGTTATACATATTTAAATGATCCAGGTAGCGGTGCACCTGATTGGTATTATATTTCTGCAAGTGATACAAGTGTATATGTTTATTTGATGAGAGCATATCTTAGTGAAGGAGCTTTGACACCTGTAATTGATGAATTCACTACAAATACAAACGAGATTTTATTAGGTGAAAAAGTAACACTAAGTTGGAATATTAATAACTGTGATTCCATATCAATAAATGGTGTTTCAGATACAAATTCAATAGGTTCAATGGATTTTTACCCAAAGGCAGACACTGCTTATACTTTGACTGCATATAATGAAGATGGAAGCATAACTTCTAATTCAATTAGTGTAAAAGTAAATGTTGTATTTAATCTAAGCCAGAATTACCCTAATCCATTTAATGCAACAACAACAATTCCATTCGATATTGAAAATGATGCAAATGTGAAATTAGTAATTTATAATATTCTGGGACAAAAAGTAAAAACAGTTGTAGATAGAGATTGTAATGCAGGACATTATGATATAATTTGGCATGCTACAAATGATATGGGAAATGTTGTTCCATCGGGAATTTATATCTATAAAATAGAATCAGATAAAAATTCAAATGTTAAAAAATTGCTATTTTTGAAATAGAATATAAAGTTTGAATATATTTTCGTGAAATGCTATATTTTCAGAATATAGCATTTCTTTTTTATTTATTATTTTTCTCAAACAAAAATGAACCAAATAAAATAATCATACTAAACAAAATTCCCGGATAAAATGGCTCAACCGAAAATAGATATTGATTTCCAAAATCATTTTTATTTATGACACCATGCAGTAGCCAAGTAGATGAAATTAAAAAAGAACCAACCATTGATATTATTACAATTTTAGAACTTATTTTTCTATTTGTAAAGGCGAATATTACAGGTAATAAAATAGCCGGAATTATTATCGAACCGATTAAATACCATAATTGAATAACAGATGGAAATACAAATAACAAGAAAATAGCGATAATTCCAGTAAGCAAATAACCGATTTTTACGGAATTATTTTTACTGATTTTCACACCTGATTTATACAAAATATCATATCCAATTGTCTGTGCCGATATAAAAAGATATGAATCCAAAGTTGACATCACAGTTGCAATTAATCCTGTGAAAAATAATCCCAAAACACCAATCGGTAATATTTTAGAAGCGATTAGAGGATAAGTGTAAAGCGGTTCAATATTTGGTAAAAGTGTCTTGGCATATAATCCTATTGTAAGAGTCAACATGTCAAATATCGCCCAGAAAATAATGCTGATTAAAATTCCATTTTTCGCAACTTTTGGCGATTTTGCCGATGAACATCTTTGATGAAACCCCGGATCTACAATCGTCCAAAGTGCAATAAAAAACCAAGAAAATATATAAGTAATTGGTAAACCGCCAGTCAAAGTAAAATGACTTTTTGGCAAATGGAGATTAAAATGACTAACTATCGGATACTTCACAATCAACAAAACAAACAAAATAATAAATCCCACAAACATTAAAATAAATTGTAAAACATCTGTCTGCACTACACTTTTGAAACCTTTTTTATAGAGGTAAAATGATGAGATAATAAAAATAATTATTGCCCATAAAATATTGCTTCCGGGAAAAATCAAAGCAAAAATTACTCCAACAATTAGCAGATATGGTGCAGGAGAAATTAATATAAATACAAAAAAAGATGAGATAATTGAAGATGTTTTTCCATATTTTTTTTCAATCAATTCCGGGATTGTATAGTTTCTATTTTTCTGAATTTTCTTCGCAAGAAATATTGCAAACACAAAAGCAAAAATATA
>JAYEHX010000083.1:0-3624 GCA_034659735.1 Fidelibacterota bacterium
ATTTGGTTATTGGGTCATTGGGGCATTAGGTCATTAGGTCATTAGGTCATTGGGTCATTAGGTCATTGGGTCATTAGGTCATTAGGTCATTGGGTCATTAGGTCATTAGGTAGTTGGTGGTTGATTGAAAAATGAGGTAAGTTTATGAATTTAGATGAGTTGCAGGTGTATCAAATATCCATAGAAATTGGCGAAAAAATACAACGAATGACAACGAATGACAACGAATGACAACGAATGACAACGAATGACAACGAATGACAACGAATGACAACGAATGACAACGAATGACAACAAATGACAACGAATGACAATCAATGACAATAAATAACAATAAATGACAAAATATCCGTGTCAATCCGTTAAATCCGCGAAAATCCGTGTGCAACAAATGACACAAATAATTATTAATGAATATTAAAATTTAAAAAAATCGGAGGAATAAATTATGGGATTTAATTTAAAAAGTAGAAGTTTTTTGACACTGTTGGATTTTACAACCGAAGAGATAAGTTTCTTAATTGATTTATCAGCAAAACTTAAAGCAGATAAATATGCCGGAATATTTAGTAAAAACTTGTTAAACAAAAATATTGCATTGATATTTGAAAAACCTTCAACTCGTACAAGATGTGCTTTTGTTGTCGCATCTTATGATGAAGGAGCTCATCCTGAATATCTTGGAAAAGGAGATATTCAACTTGGAAAAAAAGAGACAGTTGCAGATACTGCAAGAGTTCTCGGAAGAATGTTTGATGGAATTCAATTTCGTGGGTTTTCTCATAAAACTGTGACAGAATTGGCAAAATATGCAGGAGTTCCTGTTTGGAATGGATTGACTGACAAATATCATCCGACACAAGTTCTTGCCGATTTATTAACAATAAAAGAAAATTTTGGAAAATTGAAAGGAATTAAATTTTGTTTTGTCGGTGATGGACGGAACAATATGGCAAATTCTCTTATGATTGGTGCTTCAAAAATGGGAATGGATTTTAGAATTTTATCACCACAAGAATTATTTCCTCAAGAAGAATTAGTTAAAAAATGTGAAGATATTGCAAAAAAAACCGGTGGAAAAATAACATTATCAGCAGACATTGATGAAGCGGTAAAAGATGCAGATGTGATTTATACCGATGTTTGGGTTTCTATGGGCGAAGAGGCAGAATATGAAAAAAGAATCAATTTATTAAAACCATATTCTGTAAATTCTGAAATGATGAACTCAACAGGAAAAGATTCCACTATATTTTTACACTGCTTACCGGCTTTTCACAATCGTGATACAATTGTCGGAGAAGAGATCTTTCAGAAACACAATTTAGATTCTATGGAAGTGACAGAAGAAGTTTTTGAATCATCACAAAGCAAGGTATGGGACGAAGCGGAAAATCGTGTTCATACGATTAAGGCAGTGATGGTTGCGACCTTGGGATAATATTATTTGAATATCCAATAATCAACACGGAATATTGAATGATGAAGTAAAGATCAGGAACAAAAAATGAAAAGAAAATTTGATTTACAAGACAGATTAATTGATTTTTCAGTACGAATTATTAAACTTTCAGAAAAATTATCAAAATCAACAAAAGGCAAACATATATCAAATCAAATATTAAGAAGTGGTACATCGTCTGCTGCAAATTATGCAGAAGCACAAAGTGCAGAATCAAGAAAAGACTTTATCCACAAATTAAAAATTTCATTAAAGGAATTACGCGAGACAGAAGTATGGATAAAAATAATAATAAAATCTGAATTTTTTAATTCATCATTATTAGAATCTTTATTAAAAGAAAATGATGAATTAATTTCTATTCTATTTAAGAGTATTGATACAGCCAAAAAAAAATACTAACGAGTAATGGAATAATTGAAATTGGAAATTTGAAACTTGATACTTGAGAATTCCGTGTTGGATATTCTATATTGAATAAAAATCAAATATCCAATAATCAACACGGAATATTGAATGATGTTTGATATTTGAAACTTGAAACTGGAAATTGGGAATCGGTAAACGAAGAACAATTACGAATTTAGTAAAGAACAAAAAACTACGCAGTAGTTTAATTTTAATAACTACCGATGAAATCGGCAGAGAACGAATATATTTTAATCCATGCTAACTACAAAATAGTTAAATAAAAATAACTATGGACTTAGTCAATTCTGAGCAGAAAATAGCGAAGTCAATTTTTAATTTTTGATTAAGGAAGATACTTGATACTGAAATTATCTCTGTGTCCTTTGTGATTCTTTGTGTGCTTAGTGGTTGACTTTGGAATAATATTATTTAAATATCCAATAATTTTGAATGATATTTGAAACTTGAAACTGGAAATTGGGAATCGGTAAACGAAGAACAATTACAAATTGCCACGAGTTTTAATTCGTGGATAGAAAAATATATAATTATTACTTGATAGTGAAATTATCTCTGTGGCCTTTGTGATTCTTTGTGTGCTTAGTGGTTGACTTTGGAATAATATTATTTAAATATCCAATAATTTTGAATGATATTTGAAACTTGAAACTGGAAATTGGAAAACTAAGAACAATTACGAATTTAGTAAAGAACAAAAAACTACGCAGTAGTTTAATTTTAATAACTACCGATGAAATCGGCAGAGAACGAATATATTTTAATCCATGCTAACTACAAAATAGTTAAATAAAAATAACTATGGACTTAGTCAATTCTGAGCAGAAAATAGCGAAGTCAATTTTTAATTTTTGATTAAGGAAGATACTTGATACTGAAATTATCTCTGTGTCCTTTGTGATTCTTTGTGTGCTTAGTGGTTGGTAATTATATTTATTTCTCACTATTCAATTTAGAAGCAAATTTCCTACCAAAATAATCAAATAAACAATTAGGAAGATTACGAGCAAACCAGCCGACAAAAATCATTGGTTTTGGAAATATAAATCGTTTTTTCTTTTTTGAAATCGCTTTTGAAATCATTCTTCCGGCATCTTTCGGAGTTGTAAGAAATGGTTTTGGATTATTTTTTCCTTGTGTCATTGGAGTGTCAACAAACCCTGGATTTACTGTTGTGACAAATATTTTATGATCACCAAGTGAAACTCTCAATCCTTCTAAATAAGTTGAAAATCCTGCTTTGGTTGCACTATAAACTCCGGCATTTGGCATTCCACGAAAACCGGCAATACTTGCAACTCCAACGATATGTCCGCTATTTCTAACAATCATTTTTTGAACGAAATATTCAGTCATTATTATTGCTGACTGAAAATTTAATTTTATCATCGTTTGTGCCTTATCGATATTATCATTTCCGTGATAAAATAATCTTGAACTATATCCCGCATTTATAATTAGCAAATCTATTCCACCAGATTTTTTTTCAATTTCTTTGGATTTTTCAATCATCATTTTTGTATCAGTTAAATCAATTGGAATTGCTTCTGCATCGCCATTATTATCTTTTATCTTTCCGACAATTTCATTTAATTTATCTGTGGAACGAGCCATTAACCAGAGTTTATTTTTTTCAGTTCCATATTCTATAGCCAATGCTTTTCCAATTCCTGTGCTTGCTCCGGTTATTAATATTTGTTTTTTTGTCATTTTTTTCTCCTTTGAATATTCTT
>JAYEHX010000084.1:0-14438 GCA_034659735.1 Fidelibacterota bacterium
CAAGTTTCAAATTTCACTTTTTTCAAATTAATTATTGAATTTACTTTTTCCATCACCATATCCGGTTTTAAATCTTTCATACATTCTTCACAGAGTCGCCAATTTTTTCTTTTATGTTTGCAGACAGGATTTGCTTTTACGAAATAACCAAATTTTCCATACGGCTTCGTCAACTCAGGATTTTGTGAACCGAATAGAGCGAGAGCATTAACATTCAAAGAAGTTGCCAAATGAACTGCCATAGAATCGCAACCAATCAAAAGTGTTTTGTCTTTTAACCAAATTGCAAATTCGTAAATACTTCCCTTGAAAATGTCAATATCAAGATGTTTTTTCAACAAGTGATTTTCGAAATTTTCAAATCCGGGTGGAATCACGACAGAAATATCTACATTTTTATTTATCAATTTTTCTATCAATTCAAGCCAATATTTTTCTGGCCATAATCTTGCTTTGTGATTTGCTCCCGGGTGAATAACAACCCCATGTTTATCTCTTTTTTGGGTTGGATTTTGATCTGTAAATTTTAAACTTGGAGAGGTAAAAATGGTCTCAATATTTATTTTTTTTAGCAGTATAATTGCTCTTTCCAATTGATGTTTATGAAATGGAAATTTTGCAGAATGTGTTAATAAAAAATCTCCACCTGTTGCATTAAATCCAAGTGTGAATTTTGCTTTCACTCTCCACAAGAAAAAATTATTTCGTATATCTCCATTGAAATCAATTGCTAAATCGTAATTCTCTTTTCTCAATATTTTTATCAATCTGAATGCCTTTTTCCAATTTCTCAAACTAAATTTATTGTGCCAAGGGATTTTAATTGAAAATGTCTTATCAACTAAATTGGTAGCATCAATTGTCTCTTTGATTGTAGGAATTACAACGAGATGAATTTTCGCATTTGGATATTTTTTTTTAATCAAGTTGATTGCTGGAGTTATTAAAATCACATCGCCGATACAATTGTATTCAGTTATCAATATTTTTTTTGGATTTAAGTACTCAATTTGGAAGTTGTTTTTTGAAGAGAATAGTTTAAAAAACGGTGATATTATTTTTGATAATAATCTTGCGATGAAAAGCATTTTTGGATTGAATATTTGTTGTTTCATATTATTATTCTAAAATTAATATTCTTAAATTATTTGTTATCTGTTTTTTATGTTTAGAACTCAACTCACCAATTTTTTTGATAAATCTCCTATTATCAATAGCACGAATTTGATCAATTATTATATCAGAATTGTATCTTAAATTTGTCTCTATTTTTGATAAATGAACTCGTAAGATTGATGATTGTTTCACTACTTTTGTTGTTATGGGACAAATAATCGTACTAAAATGATTTTCGTTTAATAAGTCGGATTGAACAATTACAACTGGTCGTATTTTTCCAGATTCTGTGCCATATTTTGGATCAAGATTTGCAAGATATATTTCAAATTTTTTTAAATTCATTCTAATATCACATCATCCATTTTTTCAAAATCAACTAAAATTTCCAATGAACTTTCTTTTACTAATTTGCTCTCTTTTTTTAGTTGTTTTTTTAATAATTTTCGTTCATTCAATTTATTATAATATTCTAATGCAAAATTGATATATGTGTTTCTTGGTATTTTTATCTTTTTTGTTATCTCTTCAACATTTTCAAATATATCTTCTTTTAATTTTAACGATAATGCTTTTGACATAATGACTCCTACGATATGTTATTAATATACACTCATAGTATATACTATATTTTTCATAAAAGCAATTTAAAAATTAACTTTAATTTTAGGAAATTTTCAATTTCAAAAACCGAGTAAGAAACAATTACAATCATTGGAATTATTACTACTCTATTTAATTAAAAAATATAATATTCAAATTAATAATGTACTATTGCATAAAGATGTGAAAAGAGGAATAATTGAAAAAGGAGGATATAGCTTTATAGGGAAAGAAACGGTTTGCCCCGGTAGAAATGCTTATTTCCCAATTAATAAAATTCTTAATCAAATAAAAAACACTCTAAATCAAAAAATTTTATTTAATTCCCCATAATACTCATACAACTTTTTACCAACAGATTCAACATCGTGATATTTTTCAACCCAACTTTTCCCATCTTTTCCTTTTTGCAGAATAAGTTTTTGATTTGTGATTAATCTTTCCAATTCAGATTCTAAGGTTTTTTCATTCACATTCACAAATGGATTATCCGGAATAAATTTTTGGTATTTTTCGTTCATCATTGTGAGTGTGCAAATTCCCATTGATAGAGATTCCACGGCATTCATTCCATAACCCCAGCCACCTTTGTCACCAATTTGATCTATGAAAATATCGTTGTTTGCCTTCAATTTCATCGCTTCGGAATGTGGTAAATTTTCTATCAACTTGAATTCTATATTATGTTTTTTTGCTATTCTTTCGCAAATTGGAATTATGATATTGCTTCCTTTGTAGTAGCGATTTGTCGGTGCATGCGAAATTATCAATTTTTTATTTAACTTTGTTTTTGCTAAATATTTTTTCGTTTCAAAAGGTAAAAAGAGATAATTTATATTCGGATGTTTTTCCAATAAATCAACTTCATTTGTTAAATTCAAATTGGTAATTTTATCAATTTCCGGAATTACTCCGCGAGTTCTTAAATCTTCGCCGTGATAGTGACAAACGATTTTTTTCCCATTTTTTGCCAATTTCTTAATTATTCTTGAGTCCTTAAAAAACCCAATTCCAGATTCTAAATGATAAATATCGTAGTTCATCAAATCATATTTTTTGATTACGGAATATATTTTTTTCTCATTTAGTTTGTCTTTGAATTTGAAAAATAGTTTATCCAATTTACCTTCGGGAGAATAGGTTGGTGGATAACCGTTTTTTTCTTTATGGTAACCTAATTTTCCGCGATACATTTTATAGAAATTATGTCTTAAATTTTTAAGGAATGGTTTCGTAAAATTTAATGGCAAATTCAAACAAATATCTTCATCAAATTTTTTCGGCGATTTGAAAAATGTAACTGTGCGACAATAATTCCCATTTTTTTTATGGATTCGTTTCCACAGGTTCAATGTTCCAACTGTATTTTCCGGCGATATATAGAGTATTTTCAACATATAGCAATATAAAGATTTTTATAGATTTTTACTAATAATTTTTGTATAATTACGAGATTTGAAAAAGATAAGATGAATAGATATTTGAATGAAAAAAGCGAGGGTTTTTTGGAGACGAAATTAAATAAAAAATCGAATACGGAACAAGAGATTGAGATTATAATTCCATGGTCAGAAGTAGGAAAAGATTATGAAAAATATTTTAATAATTATAGTAAAAAAATACAGATTAAGGGATTTAGAAGTGGAAAAGTTCCTAAAGCTATAGTAGAGAAACAATATGGATCTGCAATTGAGTGGGAATTTATCAAAGAAAATTTTTGGGAATATTATTCTAAAGCGATCAAAAAAGAGAAGATAAAACCTATAAATCAACCACAAATTTCAGATGTAGATTTTCAAAAAGGCAAACAATTATCTGTGACATTTCAATTTCAGATTTTACCGGAATGGGAATTGCCAAAATATAAAGATGGTTTTAAAATAAATAAAGATTATTATAAATTCACTGATAAAGATATTGATGGTGCAATTTTAGAATTGCAAAGAAAAATTGCAAAAGAAAAAGACACAAAAGCACCTGCCAAAAACGGTGACCATATTATTGGAGAATCACAAAAAGTAAATAAAGATGATAAACCAATTGGTGAAATCCAAAAAATTGATATAATAGTTGGTGAAGGATTTGCCTCCGGGAAGCCCGGCAAAAAATTAGAAGGAATTAATATTGGTGAAGCAAGAATAATTGAAATAGTAGATACTAAAGATAAAAAAATAATAAACAAATATTCAATTACTCCAACATCAATCAAAGAGTATGATTTGCCAAAATTAGATATTGATTTTTTTCAAAAAATTAATCCCGATGTTAAAACATTAAATGAATTGAAAAAAGATGCTAAAATTAATTTAGAAAAATATTGGGACAAGCAGGTAAATGACACCGTAAAAGAGAATATTTCTGATTATTTTGTTAATGAATTAAGCGAATTGGAGTTACCTTCAGACATGGTTAATGATTATTTAGACAGAGTGTTTGAAGATGAAAAACAGAGAAATCCTGAAATCAAAGATGAATATAGAGATAGTTATAAAAAGAATATGAATGTGATGGGACAAAAAATAATTAAATGGGCATTGGTGAAAAATAAAATTATTGCTAACGAAAAAATTGAAGCGAATGATGATGATATTCAGAAGAAAATCGATGAATTGTTAGAGCCGATGAAAGATGAAGAACAGTTAGATATGTATAAAAAATATTACGAATCAAAAGAGGTTAAAAATAATTTAAAAGAACAAATTGTTGAAGAGAAATTAATGGAACATATAAAAGAATTTGTAAAGTATAAAAAAAATAAAGTGGATAATATATTCTAAAGGAGAGATTATTTATGCAAGTTCCAATAGTGATAGAAAAAACCGGTCAAGGCGAAAGAGCTTTTGATATTTATTCGAGATTATTAAAAGAGAGAATAATATTTTTAGGTTCTCCGATTGATGATTATATTAGCAGTTTAGTAATTGCACAATTTTTATTTTTGGAAGCGGAAGATCCTGAAAAAGATATTCATCTCTATATAAATTCTCCTGGCGGATCAATAAGTGCAGGGTTGGCAATATTTGACACGATGAATTATATTAAGCCGGATGTCTCCACGATTTGTATCGGTCAATCTGCATCTATGGGTGCATTTCTGCTTGCATCAGGAGAAAAAGGTAAACGATTTTCACTTCCAAATTCAAGAATTATGATTCATCAACCGCTCGGTGGAATAGAGGGGCAGGCGAGTGATATTGAAATTCATGCAGAAGAAATTTTGAGAATGAAGAAAAAAATAAATGAAATCCTTTCAGATTTAACAGGTCAAAAGCTTGCAAAAATTGAGAAAGATACAGATAGAAATTTTTTCCTATCTCCAGAGGAATCTTTAAAATATGGGATAATTGATAAAATTCTAAAAAAAAGTAAATAAGATATTGGATATATATGACAAAAAATAATAAGAAAAAAGATGTACAATATTGTAATTTTTGTGGTAGAACAAATAAAGAAGTTTCATTTATGGCACAAGGAGTTGGAGCTTTAATTTGTGATGAATGTGCTACGAAAATTAGCGAAATAGCATCTGAATCAAAACCCAAAAAGGCAACTCAAAAGTTTGATTTGAAATTGGCAGATTTACCAACGCCAAAACAGATTCACAAGGAATTAAATAAATATGTTATTGATCAGGAAAATGCAAAGAAGACGATTGCAATTGCTGTCTATAATCACTACAAAAGAATTCTTCATAAAAATTCTGATGATAATGAAGTTGAGTTGGATAAGAGTAATATACTTTTGCTTGGCCCAACGGGAACAGGTAAGACATTAATTGCTCAGACATTGGCGAGATTACTAAAAGTGCCGTTTGCAATTGCCGATGCGACAGTTTTGACCGAAGCCGGATATGTTGGTGAAGATGTTGATAATATCATTACGCGACTTTTACAATCTGCAAATTATGATGTAAAATCTGCAGAGCGAGGAATAATATATATTGATGAGTTGGATAAAATCGGGAAGAAATCAGGTAATCCATCAATTACTCGTGATGTTAGCGGAGAGGGAGTTCAGCAGGCACTTTTGAAAATATTGGAAGGGACAATTTCGTCTGTAATGCCGGAAGGTGGGCGGAAACATCCCGAAGCAAAATTAGTTGATGTGAATACGAAAAATATTTTATTTATCGGTGGTGGAGCATTCAATGGATTGGATAATATTATTGCTCGACGAATAGGAAAAAATAAAATTGGATTTGGAGAAAAAAAACAACAATCTTTCGAAAAACAAAACAGGTCTGAAATTATTTCACAAGCGATACCACAGGATTTGGTGCATTTCGGATTTATACCGGAATTGGTTGGACGATTGCCGATAATGACCACTTTAAAAGAGTTGAGTAAAGAGGCACTTTTATCAATTTTGACAAAGCCGAAAAATTCTCTGATAAAACAATATGAAAAACTTTTTGAATTTGAAAATATAGAATTGGAATTTGAAAAATCTGCATTGGAAGAGATTGTGGAGATTGCATTTCAAAAAGATACCGGAGCGAGGGCATTGCGATCTACAATTGAAAATATTATGCTTGATGTTATGTATGAAATTCCAGGAAGTAAGGGAATTGTGAAAATTATTATTACTAAGGATTTTATACTTTCTAAAGGCAAATATAAGATAATAAAGAAAAAATAATTTATTGATATTTTGTTTAATAAAGTGTAATTTACAATGTTTTTTGAAATAAGCGCACGTAGCTCAGCTGGATAGAGTGGCGGATTCCGGTTCCGCAGGTCGAAGGTTCAAATCCTTTCGTGCGTACTTACATAGATTTAGCACTCGTAGCTCAGCTGGCAGAGCAGGTGACTCTTAATCACAAGGTCGAAGGTTCAAATCCTTCCGGGTGTACAAATTATAGGTTAGTAGAGAATAGTTCACGAAGATATAGGTATGCAAATCTAACTTACCGATGTTTTGGTTTAAATTGTTTCGCAATCATAGATTAACAATCTTGGTTTATATTTATATTTCGTAAGAATGAGAGTTAATACTGACAAGATTAGCGAATAGAATATCATCAAAATATTCAATAGAAAATAAATTAAAATTAGGAGAAAAATATGGAAGCAAGTAATCATCCGGAGAGAAAAATAAAACACACGGCATCTATTCCATTTATCTGGGGAATGGGCGTGTTTTTTATTTTTTTTGATATTGGACTTGAACTTTATCATCAAATTGCATTTAGATTATATGAGATTCCGTTAGTAGATAGGAAGAAGTATATAAAAATTGACAGATATAAATTGGATTATCTTGGAGTGCAGGATAAAATTAATTGTGTTTATTGTGGCTATGCAAATGGATTACTAAAATATGCCACGAAAATCACAGGCGAAACAGAAAAATATTGGTGTGCAATTCGCCATCAACAATATGAAGATTTTGAAGAACCTGAGCATGAGAAAGAATTTATTGAATATGGTGACAAAGTTGCTTTTGAGGAAAAGTTTATAAGTTCAGATAAAAATACGATTAAAAAATATTTTAAGCATCTTTTACACTAAAGATATAGTTAAATATAAATAAAAAATTAAAAAAAGTAGGAGAACAGAATGCAGGGTTATGATGTAATTATTATAGGTGGTGGTCCATCAGGAGTTATTGCTGGAGTGACAGGAAAAAAACAAAATCCCGATAAGAGTTTTTTAATGATTAAAGAGGAAGCAAAAGGGTTAGTTCCTTGCGGAATTCCATATATTTTTCATGATTTAGCGGATACTTCCAAAAACGCAATGGGACCTAAACCATTTGTTGATGCCGGTGGCAATGTAATAGTTGATAAAGTTATTGGAGTAGATATTACAAAAAAAACTTTAAAAACAGAAAATAATAATGAATTTAAATATCAAAAATTAATTTTTGCAACTGGTTCTGAGCCACAAATTCCTACTTTTATTGAAGGATACGATTTAGACGGTGTAGAATATATAAAAAAATCTTATAACTATATAGATCAATTAAAAAATAGAACTGATAAAGCAGAAAACATTGTAATTGTCGGTGGCGGTTTTATTGGTGTTGAAGTGGCGGAACAGCTTTCCAAATTTAAAAATAAGAATATATCATTAGTAGAAATGGAAGAGTATTGTCTCTATCGTGCATTTTCCAAAGATGTTGCAAAAAAAGTAGATGAAGTTTTACAAAAAACAGAAATAAATTTATTGACCAATAATAAAATTGAAAAAATAGTTGGTGAAAATGGTAAGGTGACCAAAGTAAAATTAGTCAGTGGAAAAGAAATTGATGCAGACCTTGTAATTTTCTCAATTGGCTATAAGCCAAATACAGAATTGGCGAAAAAATCCGGTTTGGAAATCACAAGTCAAGGAACAATCAGATGTGATAATTATCTTAGAACAAGCAAGAAAGATATTTATGCAATAGGTGATTGTAGTCAAACGATTGGTTTCATCACAGGAAGAACGGATAATATTATGCTTGCCTCTACAGCCACATCAGAATCAAGAATTTTAGGTTATAATTTATTTGAGATAAATATTATTAGAAATTTTGTTGGAACATTATCTGTATTTTCTACTGAAATTGGTGGGACGACATTTGCATCGGTGGGAGCTATCGAGCAAGTTGCAAAAAAACACGATATTGGATATATTATCGGACAATTTGAAGATGTAGATAGACATCCAGGAACAATAAAAGATGCAAATAAATTAATGATTAAATTAATTGTATCGCCACGAACAGGAAAAATAATTGGTGGAGAAATTTACGGTGGAAAATCTGCTGGTGAAATTATTAATATTTTGAGTTTAGCAATTCAAAAAGAAACTACGGTATATGAGTTAATATTATTTCAAGTTGGGACACACCCATTACTTACGACAGCTCCGACAAAATATGTTTTAATAAAAGCAGCTGAAATGGCAATAAATAATATCAAAAAACTGAACTAAAAATATAAATGAAAAACAACAAAAAATTCCAATCATCAAATGTCATAGTAATTGCTTTTGCACATTTGACTCATGATATTTACACGGCATTTTTAGCACCAATGCTTCCACTCTTGATCAATAAATTGGGAATAAATTTATCGATGGCAGGACTTCTCGATGTTGTGAGAAAAGCACCTGCACTTATGAATCCATTTCTTGGAATTATAGCAGACAAGAGCCCTGTTAGATATTTTGTGATTTTCACTCCTCTAATTTCCGGAATTGCGATGAGTTTGCTTGGTGTTGCTCCAACTTATTCTGTGCTGTTAATTTTACTTTTTGTTGTTGGAATTAGTTCGGCTGTATTTCATATACCTTCGCCGGTGATGATAAAAAATGTATCGGGAAATCAAATCGGTAAAGGCATGAGTTTTTATATGGTTGGTGGAGAAATTGCGAGAACACTCGGACCACTTTTAATTACGGCATCTATTAGTTTATGGGGATTAGAAGGATCGTATCGAGCAATGTTGTTAGCAATTATTGCCACAATATTTTTGTATATAAAATTGAAAGATATTGAAGTAGATAGAAGTTTCCAAAAAGCAAAAAAAGAGTTTAGTCCGACAGAAACATTTATTAAATTGATTCCGTTTTTTATTATTATCTCTGGTTTTTCTACTTTTCGTGGTGCGATGAAATCTGCTTTAACTCTATATTTGCCAACTTTCTTAATGAATAATGGGAAGTCATTATGGGTTGCAGGAATCTCTTTATCCATATTGCAGTTTGCCGGTGTTCTTGGGACTTCACTTGCCGGACCGATTTCTGACAAGATTGGACGGAAATATACTTTGTTGATTATATCAATTGCGAATCCGATTTTGATGTGGATTTTTATTATTGTTGATGATATTTTTAAAATTCCAATGTTAATTATTATTGGTTTTTTTCTGTTTGCATCGGGACCTGTTTTACTCGCATTGGTTCACGATACCGATTCGGAACATCCGGCTTTTGTGAATGGTATCTACATGACAATAAATTTTGTAATGAGTTCTGTAATGGTCTTACTCGTTGGGTTTCTCGGAGATAAAATTGGATTAAATTTAACTTATAAAATCTGTGCTTTGTTAGCTTTTGGGTCCATTCCGTTTATTTTATTTTTGCCGAAAAGAGTTAGTCAAATAGAAAGTAAATAAAAATTATTGGATTAAGTTTATATTTCTATTTTTCTAAAAAATATGTTTCAAAACAGATTTATTATAGTTAAATTGTATTCTTATGTAGGAAAGGGAAAAAATATAAAAGAGAGAGGATATGAAGCGATTAGTGATAATACCAACTTATAACGAAAAAGCAAATATTGAAAAATTATTGAATGAAATTCAGACACTTGATATCGAGAATTTAGATATATTAATTGTTGACGATAATTCTCCTGACGGGACAGGGCAAATTATCAAAGATATGCAAAAAGAAAGTGACAGAATTTTTCTCATTGAAAGAGAGGGAAAACTCGGTCTTGGAACCGCATACATTCGTGGATTCAAATATGCTTTAGAAAAAAAATATGATCAAATTGCACAAATGGATGCCGATTATTCACACGATCCAAAAGATCTAATAAAATTATTTAAAGCAGTTGGAGAATACGATTGGGCAATTGGGTCGCGATATAAGTCAGGAATTAATGTTGTTAATTGGCCGTTAAGTCGTTTGATTCTCAGTTATGGTGCAAATATATATTCCAGAATAATTACAGGTATGAATATAAAAGATGGAACTGCAGGTTTCAAATGTTGGAATAATCGTGTGCTTTCAAAAATTAAATTAGATGAAGTTAGGTCGCAAGGATATTCTTTCCAAATAGAGATGAATTTCAGAGCATGGAAAGCAGGATTTAGATTTCAAGAAGTGCCGATTATTTTTATAGATAGAACTCTTGGGGAATCTAAAATGTCCAAAAAAATCGTTCGTGAAGCAATATTTATGGTTTGGAAACTTAAATATTGGTCAATAACTAAGAAGCTTTAATTTTTTCAGTTCCCATCGGAAATTTTAAAAATAATATGAGTTTAGGAATAATTTGTCACGAGAAGTATGTTAAGTTTATGAGTTTAGAAAATTTAATATGAATAATTATAAAAAAATAACTTATCTGTATCTCTATAATATAATGAGCAATATTTAAATGAATTCCAATGTTGACATTTCTATTATTACGGTTAGTTATAATGTAAAAAACTTTTTACATCAATGTTTACTTTCAATTGGAAAAGCTACAAACAATATTTCAGCAGAGATTTTTGTTGTTGACAATAATTCAATAGATGGGACTTGCGAATTCGTTCGATCAGAATTTCCAAATGTAAAATTAATATCAAATAAAGAAAATCTTGGTTTTGGAAAAGCGAATAATTTAGCATTAAAAAAAGCTCAAGGAAAATACACATTATTCCTTAATCCTGATACGATCATACAAGAAGATACATTGGAAGTTATGTTCGATTATTTAGAAAAAAATTCACAAGTTGGATTAGCTGGTTGTAAAATTTTGAATGCAGATGGAACTCTACAACTCGCATCGCGAAGAAGTTTTCCGTCGCCACTTACTGCAATGCCGAAGTTACTTGGTTTGAGCAAACTTTTTCCAAAAAATAAATTCTTCGGAAAATATAATTTAACATATCTTGATCCAAATGAATCCTATAATGTAGATGCAGTTAGTGGTTCTTTTATGTTTGCACGAACAGACCTTTTGCAAGAGCTTGGTGGGTTTGATGAAACATTTTTTATGTATGGTGAAGATTTAGATTTGTGTTACAGAATTAAAGAAAAAAAATACGAAGTGCATTTTGTAGCAGAGACAAAGATAATACATTACAAAGGCGAGAGTTCTAAGAATGTGCCATTTGACAGCATTTTGAATTTTTATAAGGCGATGGATATTTTTGTTAAGAAACATTTTTCTACGGGATATTTTCTACTGACAACTTTACTTTTGCGACTTGGGATTTTTAGTCATTTATTTGCACGATTTTTTGGCAAGTTTCTGAATAGAATTAAGACGCCAGTTTTAGATTTAATTTTTATTTATCTATCTTTTATTTTTGCAATTTTAATTCGTTTTAATGATGTAAAATGGTTTTTTGATTATCAGCCGGTTATTTTATTATATGCACTTATTTATTTAGTATCTGCAACGATATTTGGGCTTCATAAGAAAAAGAAAATTGATTTTATCAGAGCTTTTGGAGCAATTATTATTGGTGGATTAATTAACGGATCATTCACATTTTTTATGCCATTTATTGCATATTCCAGAATTGTATTTTCAATTTCATTTTTATTTATACTCTTCTTTTTACCATTTTGGAGAATTATTTACTATCTGATAGTATATAAGAAAGTGCAAAATAAAAGTTATACAAATAGAACTGTAATTGTAGGTGCAGGCAAAGAGGGACAGCGAATTGCAAAAATTATAACGAGTAAGCCAGAATTAGGATATTTATTTTTAGGATTTATTGATAACGATTTTAAAAATCCGCAAACAATTTCTACAATAAATAATTTAATTGAATTGATTAAAATAAAAAAAATCGAAAATATTATATTTAGCTCAGATAAATTTACAAGCGAAGATATAATGCGATTAATGGATAAAATTCAAGATTTATCTGTTAATATAAAAATAGTTCCTGAAAATATAAATTTGATTTATGGAAAAATGCACATAGAAAAACTTGATGATATTTCTATTGTTGATGTTGATTATAATATTTATAAAGTAGTTCCTAAATTTACTAAAAGAGTTTTTGATATTGTATTAGGATTGTTTTTATTATTATTTTTTCCAATTATTTATATTATAAAAGTATTTTTAAGATATAAAACTACTAACATAAAAATCGGTAATTATATACTCAAAGAGTGGCAATCATCTGATGGAAAATCAATTAAATTATTTTGGTATCCAATGTTATTTGCAGTAATTTTTGGCAAGATTTCATTTGTAGGAGATTTTATTAAATTGCCGGAAAATGTTAACCAAAGATTTTATAAACCCGGAATTACAGGATTAATGCAAATTGAAGATTTGCAGAAAATAACTTTGAAAGAGCATCAGAATTACATAAATTACTATATGAGAAATTATTCTATGATGTTAGATATAGAAATAATATTTAAAGGTATGATTAGATAAAAAAAGGGGGAGGAAAAATGAGAAAATTAATTGTTGGGATATTTGTTTTAACCTTTGTGTTATTTGCTCAAGAAGAGAATGAGATAACTTTTGAACAAATGCTTAATGATACCACTTTAGACACAACTTCAGATGAATTGATTGCTCAAAGTGAAGATGATTCTACAAAAGAAAAGTCAGGTGGTTTCTTTAAAAGATTATTTTCAAAAAAGAAGAAAGATGATACTGAAACGGATGTAAATGAAGATGAAGTGGTAGAGGTTCCAGAGAGTAGTGAAGTAGTAGAAACAGTTACAAAAACAGAAGAAGCAAAAACAGGTTTGAGTTTTGGTGCATTACCGGCAGTTGCTTATGATACTGACACAGGTTTTAGATACGGTGCATTAGCAAATATTTACGATTATGGTGATGGTAGTACTTATCCAGAATATTTATGGTCTCTTTATGTTGAGTGGTCACGAACAACAAAAGGTAGTGGAAATAATGTTGTATTTTTTGATTCTAAACACTTGCTTCCTAAGGGAATTCGGGTGACAGCAGATTTATCGTATCTTACAGAACAGACACTTGATTTTTACGGATTTAATGGATATGAATCAGATTATAATTCAGATTATATAGTAGATGACAATAGTGATTATATAACTCGTGTATATTATAAATATCAAAGAAAACTATTTAGATTTACAAGTGATTTTCAAGGCAAGTTATTTTCAGACAAACTATTGTGGACCGGTGGAGTTGGACATTTTGATAATAATATTTCATCTGTGGATATTGATCAATTGAATGAGGGGCAAAGTGGTTCAGATGTATTGCCATCTACTGTTCCAACATTGTTTGAAGAATATATTGGCGTTGATAATATGATTAAGATAGATCAAAAAAATGGTGGTTTTACAAATCTTGCAAAAATTGGTGTAATCTATGATACTCGTGATAATCAAGCAAATCCAATGAGTGGAATGTGGTCTGAATTATTATTTATTGTTGCTCCGGATTTTTTGGGAAATGACTACCCATATTCACAAATGATTTTATCTCACAGACAATATTTCACGATTATACCAAGAAATTTATCGTTTGCTTATCGTTTAACCTATCAAGGAAAATTGACAGGAGAAATGCCATTTTATATGTTGCCATATATGATGAGTTCTTACAAAACTGTTGATGGATTGGGAGGCAAAAAAACAATTAGAGGAATTCTTAGAAATCGTATTATGAGTGATGGTGTTGCTTATGGAAACTTTGAAGTAAGATGGAAATTTTTTAGAACTGTTTTATTTGGACAGAATATCTATTTAGGAGTAAATCCTTTTGTAGATATGGGAATTACTGTTAGCAGATATGACGATTTTAATACTCCATTTCCACCAATTCCAGAAGAAAAAGATGCACTTCATATTGGATATGGAGCAGGATTTAAAATTGCTATGAATGAAAATTTTATTATTTCTGTTGATTATGGTAGAGCAGTGAATGAACAAGATGGAAATAGCGGATTATATATTGGATTAGATTATTTGTTTTAATTCATAATTGATTATTATATAAAATATTAAACGAGATAAAAATATACTCTTTATCTCGTTTAATATTTTATA
>JAYEHX010000085.1:0-14410 GCA_034659735.1 Fidelibacterota bacterium
TGAATTTCTTTTCTGCCATAAAACATTCCGGTGAGTGTTATCATTGAATTGCTTAAAGCCAAAATTGGAAGAAAATAAATTTGTATAATATTTCGCGAAATTCCATATCCTGCAACAGCATTGCTACCAAATGTTATTAATAATCGATTGTATATCATTACACTAAACGACATTAATATCATAGAAATTGATGCGGGAACTCCAACTTTCAATATTTTAGTAATTATATTAGTAGAAAATTTAAAATATGAGAAGTTGAATTTTATATAGGTTTTCTTTTTGATAAGAATATAATAGATGAAAATCAGAGTTACTGCAAATTGTCCGGTTATGGTTGCAAGTGCTGCTCCAGCAATTCCTAATTTTAAACCAAAAATCAAAACAGGATCTAAAATTAAATTAATAACAGTTCCGATAGTACGAAAAAACATCGGAGTTTTAGTATCTCCTTCTCCAGTCATTATACTTTTGAAAAATATATTCAAAATATTGAAAACAAATCCGATTGCAATAATTTTAAAATATGTTACCGCGAGTGGGAGAATATGCGGTGGTGCTCCCAATAATAAAAAAATATTGTCAGCAAAAAACACTGAAAAAATCGGGATAATTATTCCCAATACAATGGCAATTAAAATTGAATGTTCTGCAACATTGTTCGCAGATTTTTTGTCATTTTTGCCAAGGAATTGAGCTATGACACTCGTAACACCAGTTCCAAGTCCAAAAGTAATTCCCATAAATAAAAAAACAAGTGGCATATTAAACGAGATTGCTGCGAGTGCATCGCCACCTATTCTACCAATAAAAGCCATGTCAACAAGTCCATAAATTATCTGTATTGACATTCCCGCCATAATTGGAATTGCAAGTTGCCAAACAGCTCTATGTGGATTTTTTACGAATTTGTTAATTCTATTTAATTTAGATTTTTGCATATCATAAAAAGTACAATTATATTCTTTTTATTACAAGAAATATATTATATATTACCGCTCATTATTTTGAAATTTTTAACAGGAGAATTATTATGAAAAGATTATTTATGGTTTTATTTTTGGTTGTATCACTTTCACTATTTTATAGTTGTAATAAGAGTGAAAGTAGCAAGACAAAAGAAAAAACACAAACAGAGCAGGTGACAAAAACGAAAGAAGAGACACAAACAGAGCAGGTGGCAAAAACAAAAGAAGAGACACAAACAGAACGAGTGCCTAAAACAAAAGAAGAAAATGTTGTAGAAAAAAGTGAACCACATGAGTGGTATGGATTTCAAGAGGGATTAAAAATTGCAGAACAGGAACAGAAACATATCATTATTGATTTTTATGCTGATTGGTGTAAGTGGTGTAAGGTAATGGACGAAAAAACATTTTCATTACCATTTGTAGAGAAATATTTATTTGCTCATTTTGTTCCGATTCGTGTAAATACAGAATCAAAAGAAACAGTAACATTTAAAGGGCAAACATTTTCTTTAGGACAACTGAGTGGAGCATTTGGAGTTACAGGTTTGCCATCACTCGCATTTTTAACACCCGAGCAAGAGATGGTTACGCTAATTCCTGGCTATATCGAAAAAGATAAATTTATGATAATTTTAGAATTCATAAGTAAAGAATGCTACAAAAAACAGATTCCATTTGATACATTCCAAGAACATGACGATTGCAAATAAGCATTAACACAAAATTATAATATAAAAACAAAAACTTCCAATTAATCAAATATTGGAAGTTTTTTTTAATTAGAACAATTCGAATAATATTCTCTAATTGTTTGACTTATATAAGGGGACGGTAGCGTTCTGCGTTATTTATCTTTTTTTCCTAAGTTGCTTTGTATCAAGTGTTTTATCTCGTAAGTCAGCAAGAGTAGCATCGTCCGGAGCAACATAGTTTCCATAATATAATTCTAAATCAACACCAAATTCATCTTTAAATATTTTTTTTGTGTTTTTTACCTTTGAGTTCATGCCAATTTTTAGATCAATAACTTTCGATCCTTCAAATCCTTCCGGTCTCAAAGAAGCCAATGTTGCTTTTGGTAGTGCATTTTTCCCATTTACTTTAATTTTACATCTGATACCAAATTCGTTTTTAAATTCATTATGAAAACCTTCAACACTCATTCTGCCTGTCACATTTAACTTGTTTTTACTTTTCTTTGCCATAACTTCCTCTCATGTTGTTTTATATATTAATTCACCTAATATTTTTTTCATTTCTATTACATTCGCAAACTTAATCTTCATACTTAATTTAACGATATTTTTTTTATAAACAAAAGAATTTGATAATTTTATTAGATCTTTTTCTGTTGTAATAAAAGTATTTGCATTTGTTGATAATAATTTTTTCATTGTTGAATTAGTATATTTTTTATGATCTTGAAATGTTATTTCATTATCACAAATTATTTGTTTATGTTTTAATGTGTGGAAAAATGCCTTTGGTTTTGCAATTCCACAAAAAGCGGTAATGGGTTTTTCGATTTTCAGTTTATTGTTTTTTGTTCCGGTTAGTTTATACTCTATCGAATATTCAATTGTTTGAGATTGTTTTTTTAAAAATTTAATTACCCTTTCATTTGTACCCTTTTGATAAAATATCAAATCGCTTTTTTTTAATCGTGATAGTGAATCTCGTAATCTACCAAATGGAAAATATTTTTCATCACAGCCCTCGAAATCTTTTTTGAAAATTAAAATATCTGCAGTATGCAAAAGTTTTCTGTGTTGAAATCCGTCATCTAATAAAATAACATCTGGACGAATATTATCTTCAATAAACTTTGCACCGTCAAACCTTTTTTTTGCCACAACGACAGGTACATCATTTATACTTTTGAAAATTAATGTTGGTTCATCACCATATAATTGAGCCATTTCAGATATGTTTTTTGAGTTTTGTATCTGATGAATTCCGGACTTATTTCTTTTATATCCGCGACTTAGTATGGCAACTTTTAGCCCCAAGTTTTTCAGCAATTCTGCGATCGCAATCGTGAGCGGAGTTTTTCCTGCACCGCCAATTGTGATACTACCAATAGAAATTACGGGAGTTTCAACTTGTTGTGATTTGAAGAAACCATTATCATATAAAGCATGCCTAATTTTAATTAGTAAGTCGAAAAATGAATTTACAGCTTTCACAATTATTTATTTTTATTTTTATAAATGATTTTTAACATTTGAGCAATCATTTTTTCAGTAGGTTTTTCTATTAGCAAATTGTCAACTGCTTTTATTGTTTTTGCTCTTTTTATGCTATGGTGACTAAATGCCAATACTTCTTTTTGAATATGAACTGAGAGTTTTTTGGCAGTAAAATTATTCTGAATTAATTCTTCTACTAACATATTTCCGGATAGAATATTAATCATTCCAATATAGCGAGTTTTGGTCAACATTCTTGCAAGTATGTAAGTCATTGGCGATGTTTTATAAAAAATAACCATCGGTTTTTTATGAAGTGCCGATTGTAAACTCGCAGTTCCGGAAGCAACGGCAATTGCAGATGAATGTGCGAGCAGATAATTTATATCACTTAAAAAAACAAAATTACGAGTATCAGTATAATATTTATTCCATATATCGGTTCTTATATTTGGAGATTTTGAAATAACAAATTGCCAATGAGAGAATTTTTTTCGTAATATTTTAATTGTGTCAAATATGATTGGGAGATGTCTTTTTATTTCCTGCTCTCTGCTACCGGGGAGAAAAGTAATTATCGGCAAATCTTTCCTTAATCCAATCTGTTTTAATGGTTCGAATGGGAATGATTTATTTACGATTGATTGTGCTAATGGATTTCCAACAAATGTTACGGGAATATTATATTGTGCGAAATAATTTTCCTCAAATGGAAATATAACAAACAGATGATCGACATATTTTTTCAGAAGTTTTACTCTGTTTTCTTTCCAAGCCCATGTTTGTGGTGCGATATAATAAAAAATTGGGATGTTTAATTTTTTTATTTTTTTTGCTATTCTCAAATTCAGTCCCGGATAATCTATAAGAATTATAGCATCGGGTTTTCGTTTTTTTATCACATTAATTACGGTTTTAAACATTTTTTTTATAAATGAGAGATGTTTCAAAATTTCAAAAAATCCCATAAAGGAAGTATCCTTACTGTTGAAAAGCAATTCCATTCCTTGATGTTGCATTTTTTCGCCACCAATACCAAATATGTTCGATTGTGGATATAAATATTTAAAAGCATTTACAATATGAGAGCCCGGCTCGTCCGCCGAATGATCTCCGGCAATTATACAAATTGATTTTATTTTTATTTTATTTATCATTTAATTTTCTTCATTGATTCAATAATTTTTGTTGCGAGTTCCAATGCTTTATAACCGTCTATTCCGTTCATCGGAGTTTGTTTATTGTTCATTATGCAATCCACAAATGTTGATAATTCCTTTCGTAAAGCATTATATTTTTTAGGTTGAATTTTTTCATAATTTATATTCTTGGGAAAATTTTTGGGAATGAATGACAAGATTTTTGAATTGGAATTTTTTTTGTTAGTTCCGTCTTTTAGTAGCGAATAAACATTGGCTTCGTTTTTTAATAAGTCAATTGAAATGTATAAATTCTTCTGAAATACTCTCATTTTCCGTTCCTGTTTTGCAGATATTCTGCTGGCGGTAATATTCGCAACGGTACCATTTTCAAATTCTATTCGTGCATTTACGATATCGTGTTTATCTGATAAAACTTTTGTTCCGACTGCCGAAATGTTTACGATTTTTGAATCAACGGAATATAACAATAAATCCAAATCATGAACCATCAATTCCATAACGACCGAAACATCTGTTCCTCGCAAGGGATTGAATTTTCCCAATCGAGTAATTTCTATAAAGTTTGGATTTAATTTATATTTTTCTGTCGTTTTTACAAATATCGGATTGACTCGCTCGATGTGACCAACTCCAATTTGTAAACCATTTTTTTCTGCAATTTCATTTAATTCTTCAATCTGTTTCAGTGTTTGTGTAATTGTTTTTTCGATGAATACATGCTTTCCATTTTTCAAGGCATCTTTTGCAATCTCATAATGTGAAACCGTTGGAACCACAATATCGACAATATCAACTGCCTCAATTAATTCTTTTTGAGTATAATATTTTAGTTTATATTTCTTCTGAATATTTTTCTGAATTTTAGAATCGGTATCACAAAAACCGACTAACTCTACTTCTGGAATATCCAACCAATTTTCCAAATGATATGTGCCAAATCTACCAACACCAAAAAGACCGATTTTTAATTTATTTCTCTTATTTTTCATGAATGCAATTTAACAAATTATTTTTTGTTTTACAATGAATATGTTTTTGTAGCGGTTAAAAAAATATCTGGAATTAAAATCCTGCAACTAACTCTAACAATAACAACAAGTTAAAGCATTTTAAAAACGACTTCCATATTCGCCGTATAATCGCATAAAAAAAGTTTTTAATAGTAAAGTATGGGAAATATTAGTATAAATTTTCTATTTTATCTCTCTTACAACATCTATTACAGTGCCGTCAACCCATTTGATAGCTGCGATAATTTTTTTACCGATATTTGGTTTTTCTGGGATTCCACAAATTTCTTCCGCTTCGGTTTTCAATTCTTCAATTGTTTTTATTGGCAACCCTGATCGTTTTACTTTTTCTAATAAATCTTTTCGTTTTGGATTTATTGCAATTCCTCGTTCGGTAATAATTACATCGATTAGTTCACCCGGTCCGACAATTGTTGTCACTTCATCTTTTATAATTGGGATTCTATTTCTAAAAAGTGGAATAGGAAGAATCGTGCATTTTGAAAACAGACAATTTTGCCAGCCACCAATTCCATGAAGTAATGCACCATCAGAATGTGTGACAACATTTGCATTGAAATTCACATCAACTTCAGTTGCACCAAGAACGACAACATCAACCATTCCTGCAAAATTTCCCTTGCCATGATAATTATAACTTGTGAACGGACTTGTCCAAACATGGTTTTGATTTTCTGACATCGATCTTACACCATCAAGATCAAATGTTTGTCCGTCAAGAATGTATTCAACTAAACCCTCTTCCAGCATATCAACAAGATATTTATTACTTCCGCCTCTTGCAAATTTTGCAGTCACATTTTTTCTTCGCATAATTTCAGCGAAGTAATTTCCAATTGCCAATGCGGTTCCACCGGCTCCCGCTTGGAAAGAAAAACCGTTTTTTATTATTCCAACTTTTTCACAAAATTTTGCAGTCATTTCCGCAATCAACAATCTGTCGGGACTTTTTGTCACCTTAGTAGTTCCGGAAATTATTTTTTCTGCTATTCCGACTTTTTCGATTTCAACAGTATAGTCAACATAATTTCCTTGAATCTGCCAAGGGACACAGGGAAATTCAACCATGTTGTCCGTAACGACAATTACCTTATCCGCATATTGAGAATCTGCTAAAGCGAAACCCAGCAAACCACTTGCCGATTCTCCATAAAGACCATTCGCATTTCCAAACGGATCGGCACAACCTGCTCCGAGAACGGCAATATCAATTTCGACTTCTCCATCTTGAACAGCTTGGTATCTACCGCCATGTGACCGCAGTACTGCCGTTTTCTTCATTTTGCCTTCCGAACAAAATTGTCCAAGTGCACCATTCATGCTTCCTTCGATGTGACTAATTGTTCCATCTTCAAGATATTTGATTAGATGTTCGTGACATGGAAAAGATGCAGAAGGATACCAACGAAGATTTTTTATTCCAAGTTCATGAGCAATATCAAAAACCATATTGGCAATTAAATCTCCATTTCTAAAATGATGATGAGTCGAGATTGTCATTCCATCTTTTAGTCCGGATTTTATCAGTGCCTCTTTAATATTTTTTACAGTTTTATTTCCGTCTGCCGGATAGTCAATTACGGTTTTTATTTTTGGTGCAAATCTATTTCCGGTTGGTTTATATTTTCCAACACCTTGAAACGGAATTACTTTTTTACCGTTAATCTTTTCCGGTATCATTCTTCCAACTGCATTTTTTATCATTTTTTGAGCCATTATTTTTTTATCCTCCTAAATATTTATTAACCACAAAGAACACAAAGGAACCACAAGGAACACAAAGGAAGCACAAAGTTCTCAATGAGTGCTTTTTGTTTTTGATATCATAATTTATTTTCTGCATATTAATCTAATTTGTTTCATTATTCTAAACCTCTAAACTTCTAAACCACTAAACTAATCTTAGTTGCCTTCTATAGTTCATTTTTTTTTCGTGCATTTTTTTTCGTGCATTTTTTGTGGCTATTTATTCTTTGACATTTTAATTGTTTGTTCCGCTCTTTTCACAACCGGCGGATCTATCATTTTTGAACCAATCGAGACGACACCCAGTCCTCTCTTTTTTGCATCTTTAAAAGCATCTATAATTATTTTTGCTTTTTTTATTTCATCTTTACTCGGTGCAAATGCGTTATGAATAATCGGGATTTGTCTTGGATGAATACAACCGATCCCCGTAAAACCCAATGCTTTCTCGCTTTCTACATATTTTCGTAACCCGTCAGAATCATTTACATCACTAAAGACCGAGCCAATTGCTTGAATTCCACATGCCTTTGCTGAATTCATAATTTGACTTCGTGCAAAAAATGATTCCGTTCCATCTTGAGTTCTGCCGGTTCCAATGTCCGCAGTATAATCTTCCAATCCGATGGCAAGTGCCACAACATTTTCTGATGCAGACGCGATTTTATAAGAATTTACAACACCCAAAGCACTTTCAATAATTGGCATAAACCATATTTGTTTTTTTAAATTTTTCTCATCTAAAATTTCGGTAATTTTATTTTCAACTTCTATTACCTGTTTCGCAGTTTCGCATTTTGGAATTAAAATCAGATTTACATTATATGGTGCGATATATTTCAAATCATCAAGTCCGGCGGGCAATTGATTTATTCTCACCATTTTTTCCGAATCATAAAAATTGGATTTTATGAGAGCATTTCTAACTAATATTTTTGCTTCGTCTTTTTTGCTCGGAGCGACAGAGTCCTCTAAGTCCAAAATAATTCCATCGGCATTATGTAGTCCGGCATTCATCATGAGTTTAGGAGAATTACCGGGGAGATAAAGTCGCGATCTTCTTAAACGATTTTTCTTTGTTTCCTTAAATCTCATTTCATTGCTTGGCAAATATTCCTTATCTGTTTTTATCAACTTTTTTACAGCGGATTCTATTCTTGCCATAATTACATAATCAAGTGAAGCAGAATCAATAATTTCAACTTCAGCATTTTGAATTCCAAAAAATTTCAATTCATCTTTGCATAATTTTATTATCATTTTGCCGAAATATTTTTCGACTTTACTCTTTAGATTGACAGAAATTCCACCGGATTCTGTCAGTTTGATTTGGACAGAGCAATCTGATTTCACCGATTTTCCGTCGTTACCTGCCGTTGCTGTTTTTTGCAATTTATTTCCTCTTATATTATTCTGATTTTTCTTCAACACCATAGGGATAAATAACCGTCTTGATTGATTGTTGCATTCTCAACAGATCAATTCCGTCATTTATTTTTTCTAATGGCAAACGATTTGTAATCATCTCTTTCCATTGAATTCTATCGTCTTGAATATATTGTATAATGTTGAAAATTTTTCTCTTTGGTGCTCCCACCGTTCCGATAATTGAAATCTCATTTAAAATTAATCGTTTCACTAAAAATGGAAGTGTGTTTTCTGAAAATCCGCCGAGAACCAATTTGCCACCTTTTTTTAATGAATTCATAGCTTGAGTAAGTGTTCTTGTCACTCCAACGGTATCAATTATTACATCGGCTTTTCCACCTATAACTTCTATTAATGCCTCTTCACAAACATCGGCTTTATTAGAATTCAGAATTCCATCTGCTCCATATTGTTTTGCAAGTTCAAGTTTCCAGTCGAAAATATCAATTACGAACACTTTTGCTTTTTTCAATTTTGCCATTTGCAGAATACTTAAACCGTAAGCTCCCGAACCAAAAATTACTATTGTTTCACCCTCGTGAATATTTATTCTATCAAATACAACATGATAAGCTCCAACCAAATCATTGCTAATCAAACTTCCCAGTTCATAAGAAAAATCGTAAGGTAGATTAATTGCATTATTACAATTTATTTTTATGAATTCTGCGAAACCGCCATCGATATCATTTCCAATTAATTTAAAATCTTCGCATTGAGTTTCATTCCAGGATTTGCATGCCAAACAATTTCCGCAACTTGTTGAAGCCGGAACAATTACTCTATCTCCGATTTTAAAATTTTTTACATTTGAACCAATTGCAGAAACCTCACCTGCAATTTCATGTCCTAAAATCAAAGGTGGTGTTTTGCCGGGTTCCAATCCGTGGTCAATAAATTGAATATCAGAATGACAAAGTGAACAGGTTTTAACTGCGATAAGTAATTCATTATCATTAATTTTAGGTATTTCTGTCTCTTCAATTTTGAGCGGTTCGTATGCTCTATAAAACAATGCTGCTTTCATTTTAGATTCCCTTGTTAAATATCAAGTTTAAAATTAAAACATATTTATTCAATTTGCAATTAATAATTAATTCTTTTTTGAAAAAAATAAACAATATATCATAATGGAAAATCGATGCAATTAATATTCAATTATTCTACTAATTCATAACCCAATTTTTTCCCTTTATCAACAGCGGGGATTCCCTCTTCCATCCAAATTGGTGCAGGTTTATCTTTCAAATAATGATCAAAAAATTGTCTCATACGAATACTTAAGTCAACACGGTTTCCCCAACTTTCTCTTTTCAAGTTATGCGAATCACCAACATAAGACAGCATCCAAACGGGTTTTTGTAATCTGCGAAGTGCAACAAAAAATTCAATTCCTTGCCACCATGGAACCGCTCCATCATTAGTATTGTGCATAATCAAAAGTGGTGTCTCAATCAGATTTGCCTGAAATAAAGGAGAATTCTCAATATATGATAACGGTTTTTCCCAAAGAGTTCCACCGATTCTGCTCTGTCCTTTTTCATATTGCATCATTCTGCTCATACCACTTCCCCAACGAATTCCTCCATAAGCACTCGTCATATTACTAACTGGAGCACCAGCCATTCCGGCAGAAAACATGTTCGTTTGAGTGACGAGTTGTGCCACCTGATATCCACCCCAACTCTGACCTTGAATTCCAATTTTGTTTTTGTCTATAGAATCATATCTATCAATTATTGTTCCCACACCACTAACGATGCAACTATATGCACTCTGTCCCGGGCGACCATTTTTGTAAGTAATATCCGGAATGAAAACAAAATAACCATTACTCGGATACATAACCTTGTTTATTGTAGAACGACTTGGACTCGGAGTATAATGATAGTGAATATTATCAGAATATCTTTCATAAAAATATACAACCATCGGATATTTTTTTGTGCTGTCGAAATTTTCCGGACGATATAATAAACCTTGCAATTTTTCGCCTTCCAAATTTGTCCAATCAATAAGCTCAACATTTCCCCAAATATATTTTTCTTTCTGTGGATTTGTTATTGAAAGTTTTTGAATATCTGTAAAATCCCAATTGCTAATTCTGAGTTCAGGATATTCTTGATAATTCATTTTTTGCCAAATTAGTTTATTACTGTTTTTTGCCTTCTTTGGATTGCGGAATAAATAATCTTCAAATATTAATTTTTTCGAAGTGTTTGTGTTTTCCAAATCTAAAGAATAGAATCCATTCTGTTTTGTTTTTTCATCAAAAGCATTCAACAATAATTTTTCTTTTGTATCAATATAATGAATTTCTTTATCTAATTTTACATAACGGAATTTTACCGTTTCACTATAATTCGCGTGTCCTGTAAGGTTTACAGCCGTTTTGTATCCTTGCGGATCGACTCTCCAAATATCGTATCTATCATAAATTAAAATATATTTATCATTTTCTGTCCAGCCGGCAATTCCGTAAGGAGCGGGTTGTCTTGGTCTGTCGTGCAATTCGTCATAGAAATTTGTATTTATATTTTTTGTTATCGCCGTTGTTATTTTGCCATTTATAGAATATGTGTACCACGAACTATCAGAATCACCAAACCAATAAATATATTTTCCATCAGGAGAAATTCCTGCACCTGAATGATTTTTCTTTTTTATTAATTTTCGCTTACCGGAATTTACATCTATCAAATACAAATCTTGATATTCAGAATCCCAAGAAATTAATTGACGATATGGAACATCTGAAATTCCAAGAGCAACATTTCCATCGCCATTTTTTATTAAGCGAATATGTGGGATTTTTTTGTCGGATAATTGAACTACCTTATTTTTATTCGTAAAATAAACGGTCTTATAAGATTTGTTTTTGTCTTTTTTTAAATCATGAAGTTGTTGTGTCTGTAAAAAAGGATCTTTCCAATTCCAAACATTAACATCAACTTTTTCATTTTTCAACAATGTATCTTTCGGTTCTTGTTCGGTTTTTTTCGCTACACCAAAAAATAATTTTTCGCCAGTTTCCGAAAAGTTGATTGTGCAATGTTCACTTATCGTCCAATCATCTGGGATTGATTTTGTCAAAGTGTCAACAATTGTTTTTACTCTTCGATTTCCGATTTTATTATATTTCAATTCATAAGTTTTTGTGTCGGTAGAGTCATTGGAATATATAAAACACAACTGTTTCCCTTGTTCGTCGAGAGTTAATTTTTTCCCAAATCCCTCTTTTGCAAATACTTCAGTTAACTTCTCTTTTTCAGTATCAAAATATTTCACCATTATAGAGTCAGTAGAATCACTGACAACCGAATTGAATACAACTATTTTTCCATTTTTAGAAATTGTATATTCATCTGTATTTTCAAATATAAATTCTTCTAAATTTTTCGGATTGAATATTATTAAATTGGTGCCGTCATACTCTTTTTTCTTTTCTGCAATTTCCGAGGAATCAATTTGTGAAGTATCGGCCACGATTGAACTATCTTGTACTTCAAGAGAATCTGCGACTAATAAGCTGTCAGAAATTTCTAAACTATCGGCAACCAAACTGCTGTCACTTATTTCCGTAGAATCTTTTTTCACCTCTTTTTTCAATTCTTTTTCTAATTGATAAACAACCCAAGATGAATTTTCTTTTGCAATCTTAAATGACTTCACTCGCTCTTTTTTAATTAGCGTATCTGAATTGAATATAAAAATGCCAAGCGAATCTTTGGGAAGTTTATCTTTTTTCACATCATCTAATTTTGCCTGTCGCAGAGTATCGTAAATCGATTTTATTTTGAATGTCAGCAAATCGGAATTAGGAGAAAATCTTGCATTATATCCACGGGCAATTGTATCTCTTTTTCCTGTTTTTATATTTACAACAAATAAATTTCCATCTCCTTTATTGGGATTAATTTCGAATGAAACCAATTCACCATTATTTGAGATTTTTTGATTTTCTAAATGTTTCCATTTTTTATAAACAGAATAATCAAGTGGAATTTTATCCTCTATAGCAATTGGACCTGTTCCAACTTTAATATTTGTAGAATCAGAAATATCAAATTTATTTTCCTTTTCTCTTTTTTCGCAACTAAAAGACATCACTAAAAACATAATTGCTACAAATGTTATTACGGATACTCTTATTAATTTTTTCAAGTTCATTTAATACTCCTAAATTTTAATCACTTAATTTACAAAATAATTTATGATGTTGCAAATAGGATAATAGGAAAAGTGAAATATTAATCGTGCAAGTCACACAAGTATTTTGAGTTAATAATTTTTTTTATTTTTTTAAATATTATCACTCCTCTTTTTCTCCTGATATTCTGATGTCAGATAACTTCAAGTAGGGAATATGTCTATGTGGTAAACAGAACTCCTCTCCTTTTTTATTGTCTTTCAAAAAACATTTTTGTAAATTTCCAAAAAGAGGAGGTAAAATGAAAAAGATACTAAAAAGAATACTATTCCTATCATTATTAACAACAAACTTATTCGCTTCGCAATACATCAGCGGATATGTAAAAGATAGAGATACAAAAGAGCCACTATCTTATACAAACATTTCTATTGTTGGTTCAGAACTGGGAACGATTAGTAATAGAGATGGAAGATTTGTCATAAATATTGATGAAGTGAAAAATTACAAATTATTATTTAGTTATATTGGATATAAAAACAAAACTATTGGCATTAAGATTAATTCTGATAGTTTGTATAATAGGGTTTTTGTATATCTTGCACCTGAACCGATAAAGATGAAAGAAGTGACAGTAACCCCCGGACATAATCCGGCTAATGATATAATTAAAAAAGTATATGAAAAATTACATAAAAAAAGAAAGGATTATTATTATGCAAAAGCATTTTATCGACAATATTCTTCTTATGATGATTCAAAATATGTTGATGCAAGAGAGATGTTTTATAAATTATCATTAAATTTAAATAAGATAGATGATTGGAGAGTTTCTCAGGGAAGACATGCAAAAATTATTTTTCAAAAAGGAGGCGGGATTCCGTATATGAAGAACTTATCACTTATTACTAGAGCATTTAAATTTATTTCTAGTGGAAAAATAAGACCTCATAAAATAATGCATTACCCTATAGAGCGAAAACCCGGCAAACATTATAGGTATAGAATCAAGGGATACAAAACTCAGAATAAGAAAAATGTAGTAATAATTTCACTTAGTCCAAGCAAAAGAGAAAAAGGCAAAGGAACAGCATGCACCGGTGAAATGGAGATATTATTAGATTCTTATGAGATATTGAGATTTACTGCAACAATATATAATCCTGATAAATTAAAGACAAAACCCGATTATAAAAATATTTATGTTGTGAAAGAAACAATAAGGTGGAATATTGTTAATAAAATAATCAATAATAAAATATTAAACTATATAGTGGAAGTGGAAGATATTGTAGTATTGGGACAAAAAAAAGATAATAATAAGAAATTAGAAGTGAGCAATTATTCTGTAATGTTATTTTATGATTATACACGAAAGGATTTGTTTGCAGATAAAAAAACAATGACAGGTAAAGAAAATGATGTAAAGATAGTAGAAGAATTAGATTATGATCCTGATTTTTGGAAAAAAAATGCAAAAATAATTTCAGAAATACCAATTGAAAAAGATATTATTAATTATTTTAAGAAGTACGATTTTTATGGCAATATGTTTCCAGGTGGGTTAAAATTAGAGGAAAGGAAAAAATAATCCATAGAGAAATTTCACAAACAAAAACTTCAGCAGAATAAAACATGCTGGAGTTTTTTGTTTTTACAGTAATTTTTCGTAAATTTAAACAGGAAAAAATGGAGGAAGAAATGAAAATAATATCAAAAATAATCTTACTGACAA
>JAYEHX010000086.1:0-1666 GCA_034659735.1 Fidelibacterota bacterium
ATCTATCTTTTTTTGGAACTCTTTTGCTCCATTTTTCTGCAGAAATGTATCGGGGTCATCGTCTTTATCGAGTGTCAAAATTTTGCAATTTATCTTTTGTGCAGTCAGAACAAATCCGGCTCTTAATGTTGCTTTCTGTCCCGCATCATCGCCGTCATAAATTAAAATCGCCGTCTCCGCATATCGTAAAATTGTTTTGCCATGTTGCTGAGTGAAAGCAGTTCCTGAGCAGGCGACACAATTTTTAAATCCAAATTGATACAACTTCAGAAAATCCATATATCCTTCAACAACCAAAATTGTTTTCGATTTATGAATATAATCTTTCGTGATATTCAGTCCGTATAAAACGAAACTTTTATGATAAATCGGAGTTTCCGGAGTGTTTATATATTTACCGATATTTTTGTCATTTTTTAAAGTTCTGCCACCAAATGCGATTGGTTTACCTTTCAAATTATAAATCGGAAACATAATTCTATCGCGAAATCTGTCGTATGTTTTTCCTTTGGATTCTGACGAAAGCCCTGATGTTTTTATTATATCTGTTGAATATTTTTTGGTAGCGATTTTATTCTTTAGAGAATTCCATTGATCCGGTGCATAACCAATTTTAAATTTCTCAATTACATCTTTTGATAATTCTCTTTTTGATAAATATTCAAATGCAGATTTCCCTTCTGAAGATAATAATAAATCGTGATAAAAATTCGTTGCAAGTTCATTGAGTTGATATAGACGAGTTGTGTCGCTTGTATCTTTTTCGGAAACTTTAAATTCGTCTAACTCAACATTTACCCTTTCTGCTAACTCTTTAACAGCTTCGACGAATGACAGTTTTTCATAATCCATCACAAAATTAATAACATTTCCGCCAACACCACAACCGAAACAGTGATAAATTTGTTTACTTTGGCTCACACTAAAAGATGCGGTTTTTTCATCGTGGAATGGACATCTCGCCCAATAATTTTGCCCCTTTTTTTTCAGTGAAATATATGAACCAATAACTTCAACTATATTGTTTAAGCTTTTTATTTGTTCGATTTTATGTTCAGGAATTATTGGCATTTTTAAATTTTGTTTTTAATATTTTTTACTTATTTATTCATTAATAATTTCAAATTGTTGTAATTCTACATTTTTTCTTGAATTGTTAGGATCAAAAACCATTCCATTCATAGCGATAAAAACACCAGTTGGTAAAATTTGAGCTGCCGTTACTGCCGAACCGATATTGAAAACCGCATCGCTTGATTTAAATCTCGCAGGTTGCATTGAGCCGGTAAATACGATTACTTTGTTGTGTGGTTTTTGACTTAATATTTTAGCTGTTTTTATCATCGTATCTGTTCCGTGTGTGACAACTATTTTATCGTGAGGATCATCTAAAACTGTTTCAATAATTTTTTTTCTATCAGCTTCTGTTAAATCCAAACTATCTTTTTTTAAAATGGATTCCACTTCATATTTAATTGTCACATTTGATTCATTTAAAATTTCTTCAGCAATTGATTCGCCAATTTCATATTTACTTTTTGCATCGAAATATACCTTGTCTATTGTTCCGCCGACTGTGAGTATTTTTATGTCCATTTTTTCCTCCGAATATTATTGCACAAATTTATTGTTTTTTTTATCAAATTGAAATATAAATCTTAATTAA
>JAYEHX010000086.1:1766-3585 GCA_034659735.1 Fidelibacterota bacterium
TGCATCGAAATATACCTTGTCTATTGTTCCGCCGACTGTGAGTATTTTTATGTCCATTTTTTCCTCCGAATATTATTGCACAAATTTATTGTTTTTTTTATCAAATTGAAATATAAATCTTAATTAAGAGCGAATGTTACGAATTATTTTTTTTAGTGGAGCATTGAGTTTTTTTTAGTGGTGCATTGAGCTTGTCGAAATGTGCCGACTTGTAAGGTGGGCGAGAAATACATTAAAACACCTTCGCGTCTTAGCGAGAAATAATTTAAAACAACTTAGTTACTTTGCGTCTTAGCGTCTTAGCGAGAGATACTTCCCCGCAACCCAGCCCGTAGAAAATGCAGATTGCAAATTATATCCACCTGTATCAGCATCGACATCAATAACTTCGCCAACAAAAAATAAATTTTTTATAAGTTTAGATTCCATAGTTTGTTGATTTATTTCTCCTATTTCCACACCGCCCGATGTGACAATTGCTCTATTGAACATCTTAAAATCTTTCACTTTTAAATGAAATTCTTTTAACGACATTCTCAACTTTTTCCTTTCATCTGAATTTATTTGACTTAATTGTTTATCTTCTGGAATTTTTAAAATCTCAAGAAATACAGGAATTATTGAACTTGGTAGCAATGATTTTAATAAACTTTTAAATATTTTTTTACTATTTTGATTAAGTTCTCGCAATAATCTTTCATCTAATTTTTTATGATCCAATGCAGGTTTGAAGTCAATAATTAATTCTACATTTTGTTTATTCATCAATAATTTTACAACTGATTTACTCAGAGAAAGTATAATTGGTCCGGAAACTCCACTACTCGTAAACATCATTTCGCCAAATTTTGCATCGACTTTTTTCTGTTCACTTCGGACTTCCACTGTCACATTTTTTAAAGCTAAACCCTCTACTTTTTTGGGAATATCACCTTGAATTTCTATTGGAACAAGTGCCGGAATTATTGGTGTGATTTTGTGTCCGAGTTGGCTTGCGAGTTTATAGCCACTTCCGTCTGAACCGGTGTTTGGATATGATTTTCCGCCTGTTGCGATTACGACCGATTTTGCTTCATATACTTTTTCTTTTTCAGTAGAATTTACAGTAATTATAAAATTCTCATTTGGTTTTTTTTGAATATTTTCCACATCAGAATCTGTTTCAATTTTTATTCCGAGTGAATATATTTTGTTGGTGAGTGCATTCACAATTTCATCTGCATCATCACTTTTGGGGAAATATCTATCGCCTCGTTCAAGTTTAAATTCAACACCGAGATTATTAAAATATTCTAATAAATCCATATTGAAAAATTCTGAAAAAGCATATTTTAGAAATCTTCCGTTTTTGCCGAAGTGAGAAATGAATTCGTTGAATTTTGCATCATTAGTAATATTGCATCGTCCTTTTCCTGATATTCTTAACTTCAATCCGGGTTTAAATTTCTTCTCCAAAATCAAGATTTTTTTATTCGGTTGATAACTCTCAATTGCCGTTATCATTCCTGCCGGACCTGCTCCGATTATTATTTCGTCGTATGTTTTTTTATTCATTTTTGGTTTACCACAAAGTCCACAAAGTAATCACAAAGCCCACAAAGTAATCACAAAGCCCACAAATTAATCACAATGAGCACAAATTAATCACAATGAGCACAAAGTGTTTTAGATTTTAACTTCAAAATTCTAACCTTTTAAATTTTTACAATCTCCAAAATATTCGTGTTTTATTTTGTGTATTTTCGTGGCAAAATCTGATTCGCCTAATCCGTGTGCTACTAATCCCATAACTTCTCCAATCTCTCTTTAATATATTTTT
>JAYEHX010000087.1:0-14221 GCA_034659735.1 Fidelibacterota bacterium
AAAAAACACTAACCGAAAACCGATTAAGTTAAAATTATATCCAAACTATTATTTATATTTATATTTATATTAAGCAATAATCCATTTTTTTCTATAAGAAAGATTACTTTTCTTAGAAAAATCAAAAACAAAAAATTAAAAAAATACGCCCGGAAGGATTCGAACCCTCAGCCTCCTGGTCCGTAGCCAGACGATCTATCCAGTTGATCTACGGGCGCTGATATGTAGCACGTACGGGAGTTGAACCCGTGTTACCGACGTGAGAGGCCGGCGTCCTAACCACTAGACGAACGCGCCAAATTTGGTGCTGGGTTGCAGGGAATCGAACCCCGATCGTATGAGCCAGAGTCATATGTCCTACCGTTAGACGACAACCCAATCTCAAAAAGCCCCTAAATATAATTATTTATTTCATAATAACAAAATGTTTTTTTAAATTACTGTGTTTATTTGGAAACAATAATAATGAATACAAAAAATATAATGAACCAAAAAATAAAATTAGCAAAACTTATTACAAAAATAGAAAATGAACATTCTGATTCAGAAAATATTCTAAAAAATATATGGAAAAATGTTGGTAATGCATATAGAATTGGAATTACAGGTCCGCCGGGTTCCGGAAAAAGCACATTAGTTAATCAATTAGCATTACACTTGAACAAACAAAATTTAAAAATTGCAATTATTTCTGTCGATCCAAGTTCCCCATTTGGCGGTGGTGCACTGCTTGGTGACAGAATTAGAATGAACGAACTTTCATTAAATCCAAACATATACATCCGTTCATTGGCAACTCGTGGAAGTTTGGGCGGATTGAGTATGAAAACACAAGATATTTGTGATATAATCGATAGTTTCGGATATGATATCATTCTTATTGAAACTGTTGGAGTCGGTCAGATAGAACTTGATATTATGGACACAGCTGACACAACCATAGTCGTATTAGTTCCGGAATCCGGTGATGATATACAATCTATGAAAGCAGGATTAATGGAAATCGGTGATATTTTCGTAATAAATAAGGCAGATAGAGACGGTGCTACAAGTTTAGAAAATAATCTAAATTCAATACTTCAATTAAAAAATCAGTATAAAAATAATTTTAAATATGAAATTCCTGTGATTAAAACTGTTGCAACCAAAAATAAAAATATCGATTTATTGTTAGAAAATTTATTGAAACATAAAAAGATTTTAAAAGAAAATAAGAATTGGACTCTTATGAGAAAAAAACGGTTAGAAAATAAATTAAATGAATTGATAAATGCTCATCTGAATAGATTATTTTGGACAGAAGAGAGAAAAATATCTATAGAAAATATATTCAATAATAAAATCGAAAATATAGAAACACCTCATAATATTTATGAAAAACTATTAAAAAAATTCTAAATATTATGAAAAAAAATATCTCCGCGTCTCCGCGTCTCTGCGGTAAGATATTACTTAAATATCAAACAACATCTTAGCATAAGTAGGCAATGGCCAAGTTTTAGCATCACAAATCATTTCCAAATTATCGCTGTGCTTTCTCACATTATTCATTAATGGAATAATCTTTTCTTTTATGAGTTTTGCTGTTTCCAATAATTTTGTTTCGGCAATTTTAATTTCTTTTGTTATTTTTATTAATTTATCGAGTTTCGTTTTTAATGAATTTATTTCTCTGTTCAACTTTTTCATAATCTCTGTTTGTGCTTTACAATTTAGGTTTATCGAAAGTGCATTTTTCACTAATTCAATTATATTTTTTTGATACATTATTGTTGTTGGAAGTATCTGTTTTGAAACAATATCAATCATTGTATTCGCTTCTATCAAAACTTGTTTTATATAATTTTCCATATATATATTGTATCTGCTCTTCAATTCATTTTCTGATAATACTTTTTGATTTTGAAATACTGCAATATTTTTTTTCAACAATAATTTTGGAAATGCATCTACACAAGTTTTCAAATTTGGCAATTTTCGTTTTTTGGCTTCGACTTTCCACTTATCGGAATATCCATCTCCATTAAAAATGATTTTTTTATGCTTTTTATATGTATCTCTAATAATTTCCAATACACTGTTTTCTACATTACTTTTCCCCTCTAATATCTCCGCAAATTCTTCCAATGTGTCAGCAACAACCGTGTTAATAATCATATTGGCACGAGCAATAGACATCAATGATGAAACCATTCTGAACTCAAATTTATTTCCGGTAAATGCAAATGGAGAAGTTCTGTTTCTATCCGTAGAATCTTTTGGAATTGTCGGTAATGTTGGAATTCCAATTTGAATTTTATCTCTTTTCTTCTTATTATTCGTTTCACTTTTTTCTATATTCTCGAGAATTTCTGTCAATAAATCACCCAAAAAGATGGAAATAATTGTCGGTGGTGCTTCATTCCCGCCAAATCGTAAATCATTTCCAGGTGTCCCAGCGGATATTCTGATAAGTTCACTATATTTATCAACTGCTTTAATTATTGCTACTAAAAAAAGTAAAAATTGTGCATTTTCATGTGGAGTTTTTCCCGGCTCCAATAAGTTTATTCCGGTATTTGTTGCCAATGACCAGTTGTTATGTTTTCCCGAACCATTAATTCTTGCAAACGGTTTTTCGTGCAATAGACATACCAATCCGTGCCTTTTTGCAATTTTTTTCATCGTATCCATTATGAGTTGATTTTGGTCTGTTGCGATATTTGCATTTGTGTAAATTGATGCAAGTTCATATTGATTAGGTGCGACTTCATTGTGTTTCGTTTTTGCCGAAATTCCAAGTCGCCAAAGTTCACGATCAAGCTCATTCATATATGATGCAACTCTCTCTTTTATACTTCCAAAATAATGGTCGTTCAACTCGTGCCCTTTCGGTGGATTTGCACCAAATAAAGTCCTGCCTGTCAATTGTAAATCTAAGCGTTTATCATAATATTTTTTATCTATTAGAAAATATTCCTGTTCCGGACCAACTGCCGGAAATACTCTGATTTTATCATCGATATTCTTATTAAATATTTTCAATATTCTTTTTGATTGTTTTGCAATCGCATTCATTGATCTTAAAAGTGGCGTTTTTTTATCAAGTGGTTCTCCTGAATATGAATAAAAAGCAGTTGGAATAAAAAGCGTAACACCTGCCTCATCTTCTTTCAAAAATGTCGGAGAAGTTGGATCCCAAGCGGTATATCCTCGTGCTTCAAATGTATTTCGGCTTCCACCATGCGGAAATGAAGATGCATCGGATTCGCCCTGAATCAACTCTTTGCCAGAGAATTCCATAATCACTTTTCCATCTGAAGTTGGAGAAATAAATGACTCATGTTTCTCCGCTGTGATTCCCGTCAAGGGCTGAAACCAGTGAGTGAAATGTGTCGCACCTTTTTCAATTGCCCAATCTTTCATCGCATTTGCTACGATTCCGGAAATAGAAGAATCTATCGGATTACATTGATCAATAGTCGATTTTATTTTTTTGTATGTCGCTGTCGGCAATCGTTTTTTCATTACAGAATCATTGAATACATTTATTCCAAATATCTCAGGTACTAATTTGTTTTTGTTCATTTACATCCTTTTAATAAATAATTACAAAATTATATTCTGTATTCATCCATACTTTTAATTTTTATTTCTGTCTCGTTATATCGAAAAAGCGACTCTGCCAATCTCATTGCAATTTGCCTATTTGTAATAAGTGAAATCGCAAACTCCACCGCTCCCCTTCTAATCGTATATCCATTTGTTAATTCTTCTTTATTGAAATTTTTTGGAATATTTATTACCAAATCAATCTTTTTTGCTTGAATATATTCCATCACATTTGGACTTGTTTTCTCCAACGGCCAGTGTAAAATTTTTGTTTTAACATTATTCTTATTTAGGAAATCCGCAGTTCCTTTCGTTCCATAAAGTTTTATTCCAAGTTGCTTAAATATTCTCATACTTTCCAATAATTCCGCTTTTGATTCTATTGGACCAGATGAAATAAAAATGCTTTTAATCGGCAATTTCAACCCAACAGAAATCATTGATTTCAAAAATGCTTCGTTAAAATTATCGCCAAGGCAAGCGACTTCACCTGTTGAATACATCTCAACTCCTGTTGCCGGATCCGCTCCATCGAGACGAGTAAATGAAAATTGCGGTGCTTTCACTCCAACATATTCATAATCAAAAAGAGGAATCTTTGTCTTGCTGACTCTCTTTCCAACTATTACTTTTGTTGCAATATCAATAAAATTATATTTCAATGTTTTGGAAATAAATGGAAAACTCCGTGAAGCTCTTAAATTACACTCAATCACTTTTACATCATTATTTTTTGCGATATATTGAATATTAAATGGACCGTCTATATTTAATTCTTTCGCGATTTTTTCAGAATTATTTCTTATCTGTCGCATCGTTTCAAAATATGTTCTCTGTGGTGGAATCACTAAAGTCGCATCTCCCGAATGAACTCCGGCATTTTCCACATGTTCAGAAATTGCATACGAAATAATTTCTCCATTTTGTGCTACAGCATCAAATTCCAACTCTTTTGCATTTGACAAAAATTTACTGATTACAACAGGATAATCGTTGGAAATATTTACCGCTTTTTTTAAGAATTTTTCCAATTCGTTTCTATTGGAAGCAACAGCCATCGCCGCACCACTTAAAACATAAGAAGGTCGAACCAAAACCGGATAATCGACTTTTTTTGCAAATTTTAATGCACTCTCCACCGATTCTAATTTTTCCCATAATGGTTGTCCGATTTCCAACATGTCAAGCATAGCAGAAAATGTGCTACGGTTTTCTGCACGGTCAATTGAGTATGGGGAAGTCCCGAGAATTTGCATGTTATTTTTTGATAATTTCAATGCCAAATTGTTGGGAATCTGTCCGCCCATAGAAACAATTATTCCAAGCGGATTAATTTTATTATAAATTTCACGAACAGTTTCAAAAGTCAATTCTTCGAAAAACAAAACATCAAATTCGTCATAATCCGTGCTGACAGTTTCCGGGTTGCAATTTATCATAACCGTAGAATATTTTTCATTTTTCAATGTGTTTCCGCTGACAACACAACACCAATCAAATTCAACAGAACTGCCAATTTTATAACTTCCGGATCCAAGCAAAATTACACTTTTGGGCAATTTGATTTGCAAATCATCGCTTATTCCATTGTAAGTTAAATACAAATAATTTGTATATGCCGGATATTCTGCACCAACTGTATCAATTCGTTTTATTGCCGGAATTATTTTATTTTCTATTCGTTTTTTATAAATATTTTTTTCTGAAATTCCTGTCAAAATTGAAATTTGCTCATCTGAAAAACCAAACTGTTTGCACTCTCTCAAATTAGAAATAGATATTGATTTTGTTTTATTTTTTCCAATTTTTAATGCAATGTTAACAATATTTTTTATCTTGTATAAAAACCATTTATCTATGTGTGTAAGTTTGTGAATCTTATCAACAGAATAGCCGGATTCCATCGCCTTTGCAACTGCAAAAACTCTCTCATCATCCGGAGATTTTAGTGCTTTTGATAAGTTTTCAAATTCAAATTGTGAATTTGCGATTACTCCTTTTGCACCGATGTCTAACATTCGTAATGCCTTCTGAAGTGCCTCTTCAAATTTTCTTCCGATAGCCATAACTTCGCCAACCGACTTCATCGATGAACCGATTTTCCGCGATACCTTTCTGAATTTTTTTAAATCCCATCGTGGAATTTTCACAACAACATAATCCAATGCAGGTTCAAAAAAAGCACTCGTTTTGGTTATCGTATTTTTCAATTCGTGTAAGCCATATCCAATTGCAAGCTTTGCCGCAATATGTGCAAGTGGATAACCGGTCGCCTTTGATGCTAATGCAGAACTTCGTGAAAGTCGCGCATTTACTTCTATTACACGATAATCCCAAGAATTCGGATCCAAAGCATATTGAATATTACACTCTCCGACAATTCCCAAATGTTTAATTGTACGAATTGCAATCTCTCGCAATTTGTGATACTCTTCATTCGATAATGTTTGACTCGGAGCAACTACAATACTTTCCCCTGTATGAATTCCCAAAGGATCAAAATTTTCCATATTACAAACTGTGATGCAATTGTCATATTTATCTCGCACGACTTCATACTCAATTTCTTTCCAACCTTTCAGATATTCTTCGATTAGAATTTGCGATGTATAAGAGAATGCTTTATCAGAAAGTTTTTTCAATTCGGCTTTATTGCTACACATTCCCGAACCGAGTCCGCCAAGTGCATAAGCAATTCTCACCATAACCGGATATTCTATTTTTTCTGCATATTTTATTGCATCTGCAGTAGAATTTACGGCTTGACTTTTTGGATATTTAACATCAATTTCTGCAAGAACTTCGTTGAATTTTTGCCTGTCTTCCGTCTCCTCGATTGCTTTTATATTCGTCCCAAGAATTTCTATTTTATACTTTTTTAGAATTCCTTTTTTAACTAAATCCATTCCACAATTCAAAGCCGTCTGCCCACCGAATCCAAGTAAAATTCCATCAGGTTTTTCTTTCTTAATTACATTTTCAACAAATTCAGTTGTCACAGGTAAAAGATAAACCTTGTCCGCCAAATAATCCGATGTTTGAATTGTTGCAATATTTGGATTTATTAAAACTGTCTCTATTTTCTCTTCTTTTAGTGCCTTAATTGCCTGCGAACCGGAATAATCAAACTCACCCGCCTCACCAATTTTGAGAGCAGAACTCCCGAGAATTAATACTTTTTTTATTTTATCTTTCATCATTTAATCTCTATTCTTTGCGTTATTTCTTAACCTTTGCGTCCTTTCTTCATCTTTGCGTTCTTTGCGTGAAACTCTTTTCCTTTATCATCTCATCAAACTCATCAAAAATAAACGAAGTATCAACCGGCCCCGGTGAAGCTTCGGGATGAAATTGTGTTGTAATTACATTCAATTTCTTGTTCAGCAATCCCTCATTTGTTCCATCATTAAGATTCTCAAAACGATTTATCCAGCCGGTCGGAATTGTTTTAGAATCAACCACAAAACCGTGATTCTGTGAAGTGATAAAACAGCGATTTGAAATCTTATCAATCACCGGTTGATTTTGACTTCGGTGTCCATATTGCAATTTATATGTCTCTGCTCCTATCGAAATCGCCACCAATTGATGTCCCAAACATATTCCCAACATCGGTATTTCGCTATTGATAAAATGATTTACTTTTTCTATCATATATCCATATTTTTTTGGATCTCCCGGACCACTTGAGAATACAACACCATCTATTTTCTCTTCCGAATAATCATAATCCCAACTTACTTTTTTAACTTTATAACCACGATTTACCAAGTTTTTTATAATGCTGTTTTTACAACCGCAATCGAATAATAAAATTATCTTATCCCCGCTTCCGAAATATTCTATTTTTCTCTCACTAACTTCATTTAATAAATCACATTTATTCGGATCGTATATTTTTGGTTCATTATTATCAACAATTATTTTCCCAAGCATCGTCCCTTTTTCTCTTAAAATTTGTGTTAATAAACGAGTGTCAATATCATATATTCCTGGAATTTTATTTTCATACAACCAATCGGATAAGCTTTTTTCCGCCCTCCAATGACTAAATGACTTTGATAAATCAGAAACGATTAATCCATTAATTTGTATATTTTTAGATTCTAATAATTTGTAATAATCCTTATCTGCAACTCCATAATTTCCAATTAACGGATAAGTGAATGTCAATATCTGTCCATAATAAGATGGATCTGTAAGTGCTTCCGGATAACCAACCATTCCCGTATTAAACACAACTTCGCCGGACATTGATTTTGGATAACCAAATAATTTGCCGTTAAATGTTGTCTTATCTTCTAATACTAATTTTACTATTTTTTTCATAATATCTTATTTTTTTTAAAGTTCCCATACCATTTATCATTGGAAGTAAAACTAAGAAATAATAAATTCTATTGCAATTAAAAAATTTTATTCTTCGGCAAAACCACGGACATATTCCCTACTTGCAGTTATCTGACATCAGAATATTAGGAAAAAGAGGAAAGGTAATAATATTCAAGAACATAAATCAATATTTAAAATTTTAAATTATTAAAACTCTATCTTATCTGCGGAAATCCGCACAATCCGTGTCATCCGCATTCTATAATGTTAATTATGATCATTTCTAACCTTCTAACCTTCTAAACATTTTTATTATCTCATTTACAATTGTTTTTATCCCTTATTTACAACTATTTTTAACTTACAAGCATTCTAATAATTTATATCTTCAAAATGTTCGATTTTAGGATTTCGCCAATTTTTCGCATCTACAATTATAGCATCAAAACCAACTTCAAACTCTTCAATTTCCTTATTATAAAAATATAAATCACAACATTTTAACATCTTGGCAACTTTTACTCGAGTGATTGATTCCGCAACATCATAATAATCGCCGGGCCCTTTTGTCTTCACTTCAACAAAAATATACCGTTCACCCTTTTTCATAATAATATCAATTTCACCAAGTTTTCCGGCATAATAATTTCGTTCAATAAATTTATATTTTTTCTTCATCAAATAATATATAGCCCAATTTTCACCCCATTTTCCTAATGTAATTCTATTGGGATATCTTGGAAAATTAAAATCTTTAATAGGTGCAAATCCCAAGCGATGAATCGGCGATGGCAAGGAATCATTCACCAACGAAAAATGAAGTTTTGTTCCATAACCTTTATGCTGGTCGAATGCATAATTATCATAAACTTTATGCCACCGTTTCATAATATCATCACGAGTCACCTTTGCAATAATCGAAGCACAAGCAATCGAAAAAGATTTCCCATCGCCACCAATTATCGCTTCAGCATTCTCTAAATTTCGAGGGATTTTATTTCCGTCTATCAACAATTTATTCGGTGTAATTTTTAACTTCCCAACCGCTCTCTCCATTGCCAATAAACTCGCTTGCAAAATATTTATACTATCAATCGTCTCAACTCCAACAACAGAAAAAGACCAAGCAATAGCATTTTCAGTTATCCATTTATATGCCTCATTTCGTCGCTTTTCAGTCATTTTTTTGGAATCATTTATCCGCTCATTCTCTTTATCAATTATCACACTTCCAGCTACAACAGGTCCCGCGATTGGTCCTCTTCCCGCTTCATCTACTCCGGCGAGGTATTGAATGTTTTTTGATTCGTTTTTGTCGAATGTTATTAATTGATTATTCATTTCATCTTCTTGTTAAAATACACTTATCCAATACTTACCAACTAATTTATATCTTTTTGCTCTAAAATCAAATAAATTATATTCATTTATTTTTTTACTTTTCCAATCTCTGGCAACAAAAATAGCTTTAGAATTTTGTGAAATATTTGTCAATTTTATAAACTTATTATTTAGAATAATCATAGAATTTTCGTTTTGAATTTCTCTCTCATTTTCTAAAATTATTAGATTTTTATTGTGCAGATTCAATTCAATATCTAATGAATTATATTTTGACTTCTGTATATCATAAACGAATTTTCCAATTTTCATTTTTTCATTTCCATCAATAATTTTATACTTTTCAACTGGAATAAAATTTAAACTATCAGGCGAATATATATTTTCAACTTCATAATTTCTCAGAACATTTTCTAAATTATATGAATGATATTTATCCAATTTTGTCAGAATAACATTTACTTTCGCAATTCCCAATTCATCTAAAATCGGCTTAATCGTATATTCAAAATCATTTCCGAAGTATGAATATTTTCCGGTATTTATTAATACTGATTCATTTTTGCTTTTAATAATTACACATCTACCCTTTTCTAAAGATAAAATAAGAAGTTCATCCTGTCTATTCCAAATTGTTATAAATATTGAAGTTACCAAAAATAAAACAATAGTATAATTTCTAAATTTGCCATTTTTGAAAACGATAAAGATAATAATCACAAGAATTCCAATAATAAAAAATGCTTTATATTCTGATAATTTAATTGTCCAGAAAGAAAATTTATTTGCAAATTTTAGTGAATTTAAAAATAGCGTTATCAAAGCATCTAATCCATGTATGAAAATATTAGATAAAAAATTAGAGAAATATAGAAACGGAATTGTAAAAATTGTAGCACTCAAAATCAAAAATGTCAATGGAATAAAAAAAATATTTATAAAAATCGCCAATGTATTGAAAACACCAAAATAATAAATACTAAGTGGAGCTGTGGAAAGTGTCGCACAAAAAGAGACCAAAATTAAGTTATAAACATATTCTATAAACTTATTTTTAGGTCGAAATTTTATACTCTTTTTTAATTTGGTGTAAATAATAATTATCCCAAAAACGGCGGAAAATGAGAATTGAAATCCCACATCAAAAAAAGTCAGCGGATTCCAAAGCAAAATAATCAAACCGGCAATCGCTACAGAATTCAATGCATTCGGTTTGCGATAAAAAAGTGGAGCTAAAAGAAAAAATCCCGTCATCAACGAAGCACGAGTAATTGAAGCAGAAAATCCAATTATATAACAATATCCCAACATTAAAAATAGAAGTAAAATGATACGAGTTTTTTTGGAAATTTTTAGAATCGTAAACAGTTGAAAAAACAATAAAACTATAAAACCAACATGCAATCCCGACACGGCAAGCAAATGACTTATTCCCAAATTTTTGAAAGAATCCGATAGATTATCCGGAATTTCTTTTTTCAATCCGAGAAAAAATCCATTGAGTAAACTGCCTTTTTTAATTCCATAGATTGATGTGATTTTTGTCGAAATATTTCTTCGAATTTTTTGTGAATAATATAATAGTGGATTGAATATTTGTTTTTCATTTATTCTTGAGTATTTTGTCGTTTTGCAAGAATGTGTAATTCCCTGAACCTCCATATATCTGCGATAGTCAAAAATAAGCGGATTGTTTTGTGGCTTAATCAATTCCGTTTTCAAATTCGTAATTTCATACTCTTTCCCGACAGCGAGAATATTTCTACTATCCTTTAAATACAAAACAGATTTGAATAATTTGTTTCCAACATTCACATTGCAATTATATGACTTTATGTAATACGGGTTAGTATTCATCTTTGTAATTTGAATACGAACAGTATCCGGAATATTTGTAATTTTTCTGTTTTCCACTATTCCATAATTAGCGATTGTCAGTCGCAACATTCCAGCCAAAATAATGATAATTACAAAAAGAAAATCTCGAATTCTAATAGGTTTTATTATTGTCAACATTAAGAATAAAAAAAGAATTGAAGATAAAAAAAGTAAATTAAAACTGAAAAAATTTGCAATAATAATACCAATTATAAATATTACTAAAAAAACCAAAACCGGAGTATTTCTCAATTTACTACTTAATGAATAAATTTTACGATATCTAAAATATTTATCTTTAAACAATTTTAAAATCTATTTATTATTGGCATTTTTCTATTTTTATGAACCATTGCATCTGAAACTTTCAATCCTGTGACGAGTTGATGTCTTTTATATTCTGATTTTTGAATTAAATTCATTACTTCATCTATCATTTTTTCATCATAATTCATCTTCAATAATTCATTTTTTGTTAGATTATTGTCAATAATTTCATCAACGAGTGGTGCGATTTTTTCATAATCAAATGGATCATATTGTTCATCTTTCAATTCTGCAGATGGCTTTTTATCAATAATATTTTGTGGAATAATCTCTCTACTGGTTCTCTTATTTATGTGATTTGACAAACTATAAACAAGAATTTTATTCAAGTCGCTGATTGGTGCCAATGCTCCATTTGAATCGCCGTATAATGTAAAATATCCCAAAAATACTTCTGTTTTATTTCCCGTTGCAAGAACTAATCTATTGAATTTATTAGCAATTGACATCAAGATTATTCCCCTAATTCTCGCCTGCAAATTCTCCTCCGCAATTCCAAATTTCGTTCCGCTAAATTCACTATCCAAAGTAGAAAGTAAATTATCATAACTATCTTTTATCGGAATTTCCTTATAATTTATTCCAAGATTTTTTGCCAAATTTTCTGCATCTGTAATTGAATGATCTGTGCTAAAATTTGATGGCATAGAATAGGAATATACATTTTCACTTCCAATCGCTTCCGATACCAATACGGCGACCAAAGCAGAATCAATTCCACCACTCAAGCCCAAAATCGCCTCTTTGAAACCCGTCTTTACAAAATAATCTCTAATACCCAAAACAAGCGATTTGAAAAGTTCTTCCATCTTATCAATCGGCTCAAATGACGACAATACATCACTTTCAGCGATTTTGAAAAATTTCATATTCTCTTTATTTCCATCACAAATTGCTATCGGATTTCCATTTTTATCAACAGCAAAACTATTTCCATCATAAATCAAATCATCTTGTCCGCCAACAATATTTGTGTAAATAATCGGAGTTTTTATCTTTTTCGCTTTCTCAACTATTGCATCTCTTCGCTTTTCCAACTTATTAAAACTATAAGCAGAATTACCAAATAAAAATAGAAAATTTGCTTTTCCCTCTCCATATTTTTCTGAATTTTTATCATCAATTTCAAAATTATTTGTAAAATCAACTCCAACATTATAAGTATAATTATCAATTTTAACACTAATAATTTCACTTGATTTACCTTCTGAGAAATATCTTTTTTCTGTATAAGTTAAATTATTTTTATTTATGATTTTTACTATTTTTCTGTTTTGAATTACTGCAACAGAATTATAAATATCATTTCCATTACGACTAACAAATCCAACTAATGCCACAATCGAATTAGTTTTATCAGCAATCATTTTCATATACTTTTCGTTATCGGAAATAAACTTATTATTCAATAACAAATCTTTCGGAAAATATCCGCTTAATGACAACTCCGGAAAAACAATAATTTCCGCTCCATTATTCTTCGCATTTTCAATCGAATTAACAATAATTTCGAAATTGCTTTTCAAATCGCCAACTGTGAAGTTTTTTTGTGCAATTGCTGTTTTTATATTTTTCATTTATACCTTGATTTATAATTAATTAAATTTTGCCAAAGTTTTTCCTTCTCCCAATTTTTTGGAAAACCCATTTGCCTCAATGGTATTTCAGAATATGTCTTAATAAGTTTTTTAAATTTGTTTTTAAAATGATTATGAGGGATTATTGTATTTAATAAAAATTGAATACTACTTAGTGCAAGATACATTTTTCCTTGTGGAAAATCATTGTTTGATAACCAAGTCGCCGATGTTATTTTAGGATTTTTCATACTTGCCGATATTTCTCTGTTCCATAACCTACCGTGATGTGCACAGATGTTACGAATGACTGAAAGTGAATGCATCCAACTTTCAAGAATTGTTGGATGTCCAAGATTGAATTTTCTTGCAATTATTTTTTTTTCGGAAGTTAATCTGAGATTTTCATAAAGCTTTGATAGAAGTCCAAAACTTACTATTTCCAAAGTCATCCATGCCGGGGGACGAATTGGTTTATTATATTTTTTTTTATAATGTTTAATAAAAATTTCGTTTGAGCGTTTCAACTCTTTTTCAATAAGATTTATATCATGTTTAAAAATATATGGCTTACGAAACAATTTTTCATTCTCATACCAGTTACTTCCATGTTTAATAGAATATTGATAAATTATTTGTGTTCGAAGTGCAATTTCAATTCGTTCAATAGCATCAAATACTAATAATCTTAATTTCCTGTCGAATAAATATGTTTGAAGAATTCTATCAAAAGTAATTCCAGAATTAAATGGATGGTTAGAATCTTTATTATTTTGAAAGGGATATGTGTAAGCTCTTAATCTGTAAAAACTTATAAAAGAAAGATAGCGACTAACTCTTTCTTCATTTTCAATTATTAGCCCTTTTTTTCGTAAGTCCTGTATTTGTTGGGCTATTTTAAGTGCTGGTTTTTTATATTGCTTCATAATAAATAATTTATAATTAAAAAAAACTCACCCGGGTGCGCTGATCTGACGGGAAGCGTGGCAAGTCTTATTAATAGTTAATATAATTCTTATTTTTGATATTGTCAACATTTATTTATTTATTTATTTATTTTAATATTATTGCTATTCGTATATTTTTTTTGATTGCCTATTTTTCTAATTGTATAATTTACAAAAAATATATCTATTTTGGTATAAAAATTATTTTTGTGTTTGTAAATATTTTAA
>JAYEHX010000088.1:0-3536 GCA_034659735.1 Fidelibacterota bacterium
CCAAAATCAAGATTTTTTTATTCGGTTGATAACTTTCAATTGCCGTCATCATTCCTGCCGGACCTGCTCCGATTATTATTTCGTCGTATGTTTTTTTATTCATTTTTGTTTCACCACAAAGTCCACAAAGTAATCACAAAGTCCACAAAGTAATCACAAAGCACACAAAGTAATCACAATGAGCACAAAGTGTTTTAGATTTTAACTTCAAAATTCTAACCTTCTAAACTTTTACAATCTCCAAAATATTCGTGTTTTATTTTGTGTATTTTCGTGGCAAAATCTGATTCGCCTAATCCGTGTGCTACTAATCCCATAACTTCTCCAATCTCTCTTTAATATATTTTTCATAACCAATCTCTTTTGGCAAATACAATTTTTCTTTTGGTTTGCTATCGGGGAAATAATTCTCTTTTACAAATCCATTATACGAGTGTGGATATTTATAATTCATTCCATAATTTTCGTCTTTCATTAATTGTGTCGGAGCGTTTCTCAGATGAAGCGGGACATTTTGACTTCCTGTTTCTTTGACAAATTTTTGAGCAGATTTTATTGCTACATAAGATGCATTGCTTTTGGGAGCCGATGCGAGAAATGTTGTCACTTGAGCAAGAACAATTGAAGCTTCCGGCATTCCGATATATTTAACGGCATTAAATCCGTTTGTAGCAATTACCAAAGCTTGTGGATCGGCATTTCCTATATCTTCCGAAGATAAAATAATTAATCTTCTCGCGATGAAAATCGGGTCTTCGCCACCTTCAAGCATCACGGCCAACCAATAAATTGATGCATCGGGATCGCTTCCTCTGACACTTTTTATGAATGCCGAAATCGTATCGTAATGATATTCACCGGCTTTATCGTAGAGTAGATTTTTATTCTGTAAGGCAGTGTTTATTATTTCTCTGTCAATAGTAATAGTTTCATTTTCTATATTTTCTGAAGTTAGATTAAATGAAATTTCAAAAGTGTTATACATTTTTCTGACATCGCCACCGGCAGAATTAATTAAATAATTTAATTCTTTTTCGTCAATTTGAATTTTGTATTTTGATATTAAAATATCTTTGCTGATTGCATTATCCAACAATGTTTTCATATATTTTTTTGAAATAGAATTTAGTTTTATCACTCGGCATCTGGAGAGTAGGGGAGAGATGACTTCAAAAGATGGATTCTCGGTTGTAGCTCCGATTAATAAAATAATTCCATCTTCAACTGCATGCAAAAGAGCATCTTGTTGTCGCTTGTTGAAACGATGAATTTCGTCAATAAATAGGATTGTTTTTTTACCGATTGACAAGTTTCTTTCGCCAAATTTTATTATTTCTCTAACATCTTTTACGGAAGCCGTGACAGCACTAATTTCATAAATTTCATGCTCTGTCGATTTTGTAATTATTCTTGCGAGTGTAGTTTTTCCTGTTCCGGGTGGTCCCCAGAATATCATAGAAAACAACTTTTGCGAATTTATCATTTTGTTAATAATCTGATTTTTACCAACAATATCATCTTGACCAAGAAAGTCGTCTATAGAATTTGGTCGCATTCTATTTGCAAGTGGTGGAAGATTATTTGAGTTTTTTGAAAATAATGTCTCTTTTTTCATGTATGTAAAATATGAATATTTATTGATAATAATAAATAAAAAATAGTTAGTAAGTTTTTTTGGATTTAATTTATTTTTCGATTATTCAATGGAATTAAAAAAATTTCTATTCAGATAATAACCACTTCCAAATAGGTTTAACAATAATTTTATAATTTATATTTTCATCATTTTTTTTATGAATTATTTTTTCTTCGTCTTCGGTTAAAATTAAACCAGTTTTTAAATTGTAAGTTTTCATTGCATCAAGTAAACCGTTTATTTCTCTTTTTTTTGTATCTGAATCAGAAATAGTTTGTGAAACCTGAATAGCAGTTACTATTTGATTATTTTCTTTTATTACAAAATCGCATTCATATTTTTTTTTGTGATAATAAATTTCTTTATTTCGTCTTTTCAATTCAATAAAAACAACATTTTCTAAAAGGTGACCTATATTTTCTGAAAATTTGAATGATACGGAATTTACAAATCCGGTATCGATAGAATAATTTTTTTTATGATTAATCATCTGTTTTTTTACAGAATAGTCAAATATTTGCAAATCAAAAATTAAATATACCTCTTTTAAATATCTAATATATTTCTTAATTGTTTCATAAGAACCAAGTTCCATTTTTTTTAAATTATTTATTGAATATAATTTTGCATTATTTGACATTAGATAGAAAGCTAATTTTTTTATATATTCTGTGCTGATTTTATATCTTTTTGAAATATCTTTTAGAATTATTGTGTCAAAATATTCTATTAATTCTATTTTTTTATTTTGTTTATTTTTTAAAGAAGTCAATTTTGGGAAGCCACCATAATTTAAATATTCTTTTAACAATCTTTTTATTTTGATTTTATTTTTTATCAAGTCACTTTTGTTTTTTATATTTAAATTGTTAAAAAAAAGATACTCTTTAAAATTAAGTGGAAATACTTTGATTTTTAAATGTCTTCCGGAAAGTGCTGTTGAAAATTCGCTACTTAAAAGTTTTGACGAAGAACCTGTGACGAATATTTGCATATTTTTGTTTGTTTCATAAAATTTTAAAACCCATTTTTCCCAAGCATTTATATTTTGTACTTCATCTAAAAAGAGATAAATTTTTCCTTTTGGATTTAAATATTCCAAGTAAGTTTCATAAATATTGTCGAGAAGGTTTAAATTGAGATTGTCATAAAATAATGGATCCTCAAAATTCACAAATAGAATATTATTTGGATTTGTTTTTGAATCTAATAAATTTTTTATTTCCAATAACATTAAAGTAGATTTTCCACTTCTACGAATGCCTTCAAAAACAATTATTTCGTTTGTTGACTTGTATTGATTTATTAATTTTTGATACTCTGGTCGCTCAATTATATTATCCGGTTTTCTGTTCCAATAATTCCAAAATATTAAACTTTCGTATATTTTTTCTTTTGATATCATTTTTATACCTCTGTTTTAACTTACAATAGTTCACTACTCCAGTAGTAAACTATAATATAATAGTTCACTATCGCAATAGCAAGCTAATTTTTAATTATTTGAAACACACCGAAAATTCAAGATAAATAAAATATTCTAATTATGTTTTTATTAATTTAACGATTTTTGGAATACATCAACCCCTGATACGCTATAGCTACAGGGCAGGCGTGTTGATGTGTAGAAATGTCGGAGACATTTCTTTATTTATAAAAAACTTCGTTTTCTTCGAGGTGTTTCAGAAAAATTGGTAAAAAAAAAGCCACGACATCAAGACATGGCATTTTTCTCTTAACACAAATAATTCAAAAATTCTTATCTGCGTAAATCCGCATAATCCGCGAAAATCAGTGTGCTACATTCCTATTTCAACAACACAACTTTTTTCACATCAACAAATCCTGCGGTTCTCAATTGTATGAAATAAATTCCTGACGCTAACTGTCTCAAATCACT
>JAYEHX010000089.1:0-3520 GCA_034659735.1 Fidelibacterota bacterium
AACGAGGCGGTGATGTAACATTTCACGGACCCGGACAAATTGTCGGTTATCCGATTTTTAATATAAAACAATTGCAGATTAGACCAAAAGAATTAGTTGAAAAGATAGAAAATATTATAATTGAATTATTGCAAAAATACAGCATTGAGGCGAAAATAATTAATCAATTGCCCGGAGTTTGGGTTGGAGATGAAAAAATTGCAGCGATTGGAATGAGAATTATTGATAATGTTGCTTTGCATGGTTTTGCTTTAAATGTGAATACAAATTTAGAATTGTTTAATGGAATTGTCCCATGTGGAATTCAAAATAAAGGCGTTACTTCTTTACAGAAAATATTAGGTAAAAAACAAAACATAGAATTAATGAAAACTCAAATTATTAGAATATTTCAAAAATGGTTTGAGTTTGATGATGTTGTAGTGAAAAACTGAAACACCACGAAAAAAACGAGGATAATTCGTATAACTATTGATAGCATTGCATGTTACATAAATAATATTTTTAAATTGTTTTTAATATTATCATATTAATTTATTTTATTAATATTTTTGGAGCGCATTAACCCCCGATACGCTTCGCTACGGGGCAGGTGTGTTAATGAAAAAAAAATCGAAAAATTTTATAAAGAAAAGAAATCTCTCCGACATTTCTACACATCAACACGCTTGCCCCGTAGCTTTAGCGTATCAGGGGTTGATGTATTCCATAAATCGTTAAATTAATAAAAACATAATTATAATCGGTTTTTTTGTAATACAAATTTGATCCAATACTATATTTAGTTTATATCCTAACTACATCTAAAAACATAATATAAAAAGTATATATCCTAACTATAACAAATAATCTGGTATAATTAGGATGTATCCTAATTATGTGTTGACTTTGGTTTAATTGTTTTGTATGTTACAAGTGAACGAATAGGAGAATTATTATGAATATAAATAGAAATGCATATTGGAACAAAATTAAACCATTTGTTGATAAGCCAATAATAAAAGTCATTACAGGTATGAGGCGAGTAGGAAAAAGTTATTTTTTAAAACAAATTATTGATAATTTAAAAATGAATGGTATAAAAGATTCACAAATTCTTTTTGTTGACAAGGAAAATATTGATTTTGATTTTTTAAACGATTACAATGATTTGAATAAGTATATCAAGGAAAAATTCAAAAAAATAAATTTGAAGAAGTACATTTTTATAGACGAGATTCAAAATATTATAAAATGGGAAAAACTAATAACTTCACTACATAAAAGTGAAAATTATGATATATATATAACTGGTAGCAATGCTTCGCTGTTATCTTCAGAATTATCTACACTAATTGCAGGAAGATATGTTGAAATAAATATTTATCCATTATCTTATAGAGAATTTGTCAAATTTACCGGAAATGATTTTGTTTCGCATGAAAAATGTTTTAGTAATTATATTAAATTTGGTGGAATGCCCGGCATATTTCACTTAGAACAAACCGCTGAAACAATTTTTCAATATTTAAAATCTATTTATGATACGATTTTATTAAAAGATATTGTCAAGCGATATAATATACGGAATATTGCTTTATTAGAAAAAATCTCTCTTTTTATGTTTGACAATATTGGCAATTTGATAACTCCAAATAGCATTTCAAAGTATTTGCGATCACAAAAATTAAAAACTTATCCTGACACTATTCAAAATTATTTAAAATATTTCACAAATACTTTCATTGCGTATAAAGTTCCTAGGTATAATTTGAAAGGAAAAAAATTGATGGAAATAAATGATAAATATTATTTAAATGATTTGGGAATTAGACACTCTTTACTGAATTATAGAGTTAATGACATTTCACAAATTTTAGAAAATATTGTATTTATGGAACTACTTTTTCGTGGGTATAATGTGACAATCGGAATGCAAAATGAAAATGAAATAGATTTTATAGCGAGAAAAAACAACGAAATCATATATTTCCAAGTAGCATATTTATTGGCTTCAGAAAAAACAATTCAAAGAGAATTCAATCCGCTTATGAAGATAAAAAATAATTACACAAAATTTGTATTAAGTATGGACAGTGAAATCATGGGCGATGATTTTGAGGGAATTAAACGGATGAATATTATTGATTTTTTGAAAGGGAAATGATGAGTTTCTTATAAGGAGATAGAAAATGAGAAATAACAAAATTGATAATGTTTATTATTTTCTTTTATTTTCTGGCAACTTTCCTCTCTAAACCGAAATAACTTCTTTAACTTCAGGAATTTGTTTTTGCATCTCTCTTTCAATTCCCATTTTCAGTGTCATTGTCGCCATTGGACAGCCACCACAGGCACCTTTTAATTTAACTTCAATTACATTATCATCTCGAACATTAATGAGTTCGACATCTCCACCGTCCATCTGTAATGCAGGTCTAATACTGTTTAACACTTCATTTACTTTTATTTGATCTACCATTTTTTTTCCTTTAATTTTTATCTTCTAAAATTGTTGTTTTATTTTCTAAAAAAGATTCTGTTTTATTCAGAATAATGTCGCATTTCATTTCCACTTCTGGTAAAGCAAATTCTAAATAATACTTCAAAACATCTTTTTTTCTTTCAGATAACTTTGCATCTTTCAATAGCAAATATCCGATTATTGTTTTTGTTGCTATTTCCATTAGTCGTCTTGTATGGTATGATTGAAAATCTCTATCAGCATTTTCTATAATAAAATTTATAGCATTTTTTGTCAATGTTGCCATTGTTTTTACTTTTTTATGTAATACTTTTAAATTTTCGAAATTATTATTTTCTTCATATTCATTAATCATATTTGCAAAAGTACCTTTCAAAATTCCACCAATTGCGGCAACTGCCTGAAGTTGAGTTGTGCCTTCATAAATATTTGTAATTCTTGCATCGCGATAATGTCTTTCGGCATTAAACTCTTTCATATAACCGGTTCCGCCGTGAATTTGAATTCCATCATAAGCAACTTCATTTGACATTTCAGTATTATATGCTTTCACAATCGGAGTCATCATATTTGCCAATGCGGTATATTTTTTCAAATCCTTTTTATACTTTTTCTTCTCGCTAGGATATTTTTTTATGTGTTCTTCAATTGTATTTTTCATATCGACCATAATTGTTGTCTCATAAAGTAGTGCTCGTCCAGCTTCAATTTTCACCTTCATATTTCCAAGCATTTCACTAACTGCAACAAAGTTTTTAATCGGTTGTTTAAATTGTTTTCTCTCTTCAGAATATTTTTTTGCTTCACGATACGATGCCTCTGCAATTCCAAGCGATTGTGCACCAATTCCAATTCGTGCATCATTCATAAGTGCCATAACATATTTTATCAAACCCATTCTTTTCTTGCCAACGAGATAAGCAGGAGCATCGTTGAATTGCATTTCGCAAGTAGGCGATCCGTGAATTCCCAATTTATTTTCTATTCTACGAATTTTCATCTTATCGTCTCGCTCATAAAGAAACATTGAAAGTCCACGACCGTCTTCTGTTCCCT
>JAYEHX010000090.1:0-14043 GCA_034659735.1 Fidelibacterota bacterium
GATATTTTACAATATTTTGTCCGATTTTTTTTGATAATATAGAAAAAATATCAGGATTAAATAAAGATCTCGAACATTATTTTCCCGCAAAATGGAAAATTACATCAGAGAATATCAAAAATATTGAATCACATATAATTTTAAACAAACTGATGCAGTGGCTAGAAAATAAAATTTATAAAGATAATAAAGAAAAATATAATCTTTCAGATGTATTAAATTTCTTTTTCCCAAAGGTTGATTCAGATTTATTTACAGCATTTTTAAATTTATTATCTCTCTCTAATTTGGAAGATGCCTTAAACACGAAACCCAATTTTTTAATATTAAATATGAATAGTTTTATTTATTGGACTGGAGAAATCAGTGATAAAGAAAAAAATAATTTGAGAGAAGAGAAAACAATTTCTCAAACAAATGAAACAATCCAAATTATTATTAAATATTTTTTTCGACATTGGAATAAATTACGAGTCGCTGAAGATGATTTGAGAGAAGAGCAATTAGAAAATTGGGAAGAAATGAAAGAAAATGAAAAAGAAAAAATATTTACGGAAGTTAGAAAAAAGAAACTTGAACAATTAAAAGAGAGATTAAATTCATCTGAAATAAAAAAATATTGCAAAGGTTCAGAAATTAAAGAAGAAAACAGAAAAACATTTGAAGAATTGATTAATTTATTAATTAAGGAAATTGGAAAATAAAAACGAATTTGTCCCCCGAGATGAGGGACAATTAGAAGGTTCAATTAAATTTGAAATAAGGTAATAAGGTCAGATAAATATTCGAATATAATTTCTACTAAGGTTTGAGGAAAGAAAAATAAGGTTAAATAAACAAACAAATAAACATTAAAAGGAATTCAAAAAATGAAAAGAATATTAGTAATAGGTGCAGCGGGACAAATCGGCAGTGAATTGGTTGTGAAATTACGAAAAATATACGGCGATAATAATGTTATTGCATCAGATATCAGAGCACAAGTTCCTTACGATTTGAAACACGGCGGTCCTTTTGAAATCGTAGATTGCCTTGATGCACACAAAATCGTTGACATAATCGTGAAATATAATATTGATACGGTTTACAATTTGGTTGCGATACTTTCTGCAGTCGGCGAAGCGAAACCGGATATGGCTTGGGATATAAATCTTGGCAGTTTGATGAATTTGCTGGATTTGGCGAAAGAACTGAAATTTGCGATATTCACACCGAGTTCGATTGGAGCATTTGGAAATTCTACACCGAAAGATAGAACACCGCAAACTACGATTATGAGACCAAGCACAATCTATGGAATCACGAAAGTTGCAGGCGAATTACTATGCGATTATTACAATAAAAAATACGAAATTGATACGAGAGGAGTCAGATTTCCCGGAATAATTTCCAATATGACGAAACCCGGAGGTGGAACAACGGATTATGCAGTTGAGATATTTTATAAAGCGATTCAGGAGAAAAAATTCACTTGTAATTTGGGAGCTGGAACATTTCTCGATATGATGTATATGCCCGATGCGGTTGATGCGTCAATTCAGATTATGGAGGCAGATTCTGATAAATTGCGAGAGAGAAATGCCTATAATGTCGGTGCGATGAGTTTTGATCCGGAAATGCTTTCCAGCGAGATAAAGAAACATATTCCCGAATTCCAAATGAGTTATAAAATAAACGATGATTTACAGAAAATTGCCGATTCATGGCCAAATAGTATAGACGATTCTTATGCAAGAGAAGATTGGAATTGGCAACATAAATTTGATATTTCGGCGATGACAGAGGATATGATTAAGACACTTACAAAAAGATTAAATGAATAATAAAGTCGCAAAAAGACCTTTACCGCAGAGTCGCAGAGTCGCAGGGGATATGATTAATACACTTACAAAAAAGATTAGATGAATAAAAGACCTTTACCGCAGAGTCGCAGAGTCGCAGGGGATATGATGAAAACACTTAAAAAAAAGATTAGATGAATAATAAAGTCGCAAAAAGAGCTTTACCGCAGAGTCGCAGAGTCGCAGGGGATATGATGAAAACACTTAAAAAAAAGATTAGATGAATAATAAAGTCGCAAAAAGAGCTTTACCGCAGAGTCGCAGAGTCGCAGGGAAATCTATTAATAATATTACTGATAAATTTAGAAACTTATTGGTAATAAGATTTTCTTCTATTGGTGATATTGTTTTAACTAATTCTGTTTTGGAAAAAATTGATGAAAAATATCCAAATGCAAAAGTCGATTATTTGACTAAAAAGATATATTCGCCTATTGTAAAATTTCATCCGATAGTTGACAAAGTGATAAATCTTGAAGAGTATAAATCACTATCGGAATTGCGAAATAAAATTAAAAATTCAAATTATGATTTGATAATAGACCTTCATAATAGTTTGAGAAGTAAATTTATAACTTTCGGTTTGAAAAATGTTAAAAGATATAAAAAACATAAATTTCAACGATATCTTTTGACGAAATTCAAATTTAAAATCGGCGAATATTTGCATGTGACGGAAAAATATTTGAATGCAATAGGGGAGAGGCAGAAAACAAAATCACTTAAAATATTCTTACCAAATGAAAGTATAATTGGCAATAAAGTGAAAAAACGATTTGCAGAATTGAAAAAAAATAGAAGAGTTTTGGGAATTTCAGTTGGTGCATCAAAACCGTCAAAGATGTTTCCGATTCACAAATGGATTGAAGTTTTAAACTCTGTTGGTGAGAAATTTGATTTGATTGTGTTTCTCGGAAACGGAACAATTGAAAACGAAATGACAGATAAAATTGAACAAAAATTAAATTTCAAAACAATGAATTTATGTTCCAAATTAACGATTTCGGAATTGCTCTTATTTGTAAATGAACTCGATGTTTTTATTGGAAATGATTCTGGAATTTCGCATATTTCAGCCGGACTTGGAGTTGATACAATTGCGATTTTCGGTCAAACTGTTCCTGAATATGGATTTACTCCCGTTGGAAATGTAGAAATTATCGAACCGAAAATAGATTTAAAATGTAGACCTTGCGGGCATCTTGGTTATAACGAATGTCCAAAAAAACATCATAAATGTATGGAAGAAATATCAATAGAAAAAATAGTAAATAAAATAGAGAAGTATAATTTATGAGTGAAAATACATCTCGCAAAGTCGCAAAGTCGCAAAGAAATATAAAGGATAGTTCTCGCAAAGTCGCAAAGTCGCAAAGAAATGTAAAGAATAGTTCTCGCAAAGTCGCCAAGTCGCAAAGAAATATAAAGAATAGTTCTCGCAAAGTCGCAGAGTCGCAAAGAATTAGAAATAACACATTTTGGGTTATATTTTATAATATTTTAGTAATATTAATTTACCCGACAATTATTTTGGTAAGTTTTTTTAATTCTAAAATTAGAACAGGAATAAAGGGCAGAAGTGAGACATTAAAAAAAATATCAAATTGGAAAGATAAAATTTCCAAAAATGATGAAATAATTCTTTTCAACTGTTCTTCACTCGGCGAATATGAACAGGCAAAATCGGTAATTGAAAAGATGAAGTCAAATAATCCCGAAGTTAAAATCGCTCTCTCATTTTTTTCTCCAAGTGGATATGAGAATTTCAAAGACAATAATTTAGTTGATATTTTTTTCTATCTGCCATTTGATTTATATTGGAAAGTGGTAAAATTTATTACAGTTCTAAAACCTAAAGCAATCATTGATGTCAGCTACGACATTTGGCCGAATTTAACAATTTATACGAAAAAACTAAATATTGACCACTATTTAATTTCAGCTCGATTAAAGGCGAATACATCAAAACTTAAACCTTTTTTGAAATCGTTTTTTAGAATTCTATTTAGTTATTACAAGCGAATTTTTACCGTTTCCGAAAATGATTACAATTTATTCAATTCACTTTTGAATTCATCGGAAAACATTGTGAATACGGGCGATACAAGATTTGATAATATTGAAAAAAGATACCAAAAATATAAAAATGCAGAATTATTACCAAGCAGTTGGAAAAATGATAAAATTTTTATATTTGGTTCAACTCACAAGGAATGTCATGAAAAAATTATTCCGACAATAAAATATTTGCAAGAAAAATATGCGAATTTACACTTCATAATCGCACCACACGATCCTGATGAGAAGACATTTATTTTGTTTAGTGAATTTTTAGAATTGGAAAAATTATCTAAAATAGATGAAAATTCTAAAGCAAAAAATATATTCGTGAACACCATTGGCGATTTGGCGAAACTCTATTTTTCAAGTGATTTTGCTTATGTCGGTGGTGGTTTTGGAAATGAAGGATTGCATAATGTAATGGAGCCGGCAGTTTGTGGAATCCCAATATTCATCGGTCCGAAAAACTCCAATTCACTCGAAGCACAGGAGTTGAAAAAATTGGGAGCAATCCACGAATTTTCAAATTCCGATGAATTAATTGAGCGAATAAATGCACTAATAATCGACGAAAATGGATACGATAAAATTTCAAAAACTGCGAGAAAATATATTTTAGATTCACTTGGTGCATCAAAAAAAATAATTGAGTATTTCAAAAATGATAAAATTATCTGATATAAAAATAGAACGGAATTTTTTTGAGTTGAGTATTGATAATTTTACAATTGAAAGTGGAAAAATTATATTACTTCTCGGAAATTCAGGTTGCGGAAAAACGACTTTTTTAAAATTGCTATCCGGTTTTATTGAAAAATGTGATGGAAAAATGGATTTTCTAAATTCCAATAATTCTACTTCTTTGATGTTGCAAAATCCAATAAATCAGATGATAACTCCAAAGGTTGAAACGGAACTTAAATTCTCGTTATTTAACCAAAATTTAACTGATAGAGAGATTGAAAGTAAAATAGATAAAATAGCAAATTATTTTGAAATAGAAAAATTAATGAATAATAATTTGCGAGAACTATCATTTGGTGAATTGCAAAAAGTGATGTTATGTGCGACATTTTTAGTTGATGCTGACTACTATTTTTTTGATGAACCGACAAGTCATTTGGATTTTCAATCGATAAAAATTTTATATAATTATATTCAGAAATTGAAAAAAAGTGGGAAAAGTGTAATTATCTCCAGTCAAAACTTTGATGAATATCAATTTGCTGATAAGATAATAGTGATGGATGCTGGAAATATTGTTGAATATTTTGACAGAGCGGAAATGGATAAAAAAAGAGAAATATTGAAAGAATATGGATTAAAATCTGTTGATGATGAGATAAGAGAATATAGCACGAAAATGTATAAAAAGTTGAAGTTTGGAAATGAAAAAAAATGAAGATATTACCATTTAAATATAAAATTGCTGAAAATAAAATATTTAAAAATGAGCGAGAAATTGATATTTCAGAGTATTCTGCGATTGGAATTATTGGCAGAATCGGAAGTGGAAAAAGTACTTTAATTAAACTGCTCATAGATTATGAATTATCGGTAGTTAGAGCATTTGACGAATACAATTTTTCGGCATATTTATCACAAGATTTGACACGACTTTTTGTTGGAAATACGCTTGGAAGTATCATAAAATTATATGAAAATGACGAACACGAAATCGGAAAACATTTTAATAAAAAACTCTTTTTAAAATACATAAAAATGTTAGAGTTAAAAATTGATGACAAGTTAAATAGACGATTAATCGATTTTTCTATTGGCGAAGCTCAGCGAATTGCTATTGCATTGACTTCCGCGACAATTTCAAAAATAGTAGTTTTTGATGAACCGACAACCGCATTAAATTCGCATTATTTGGATATATTCTATTCTATTGTTGATGAGATAAAAAATCGTTCTAAAGTTTTTATTATTTCACATAACTTTTTAGATATTCTCAAAACAAGCGATTACATTTTATGGATTGATGAATTGGAAATTAAGGATGATTTTATTATTCAAGAAATTCTTGAAAATGAGAAAATAAAGAGTTATTATTCATACAGCAAAAAAATATAAAAATAAGGATTTCTAAAATGGTAAAAAAGATTTCTAAAGAAAAAATTATAGAAAAAAAAGATAAGATAAAAGGAAAACTCGATCCTAAAAAAGTAGATTCTCACATATTTTTTACACTTGCAAATATCATCAGTTTATCGCGAGCTTTCATAACTTTGCCGGTTGTTTATTATTTCTATATTGATAATTTAAAAGTGGCAATCATATTGTTATTAATCGGTATTTTTAGTGATATGATTGACGGATATGCGGCAAGAAGTGCTAAGTCCGTGACGACTTACGGGAAAGCTTTAGACCCGATTGCCGATAAAATTCTCGGCATAGGAGTATTGGTAGTTCTGGTGATTAAAATGGATTTTCCATTTTGGTTCATAGTTGCATTAGCGAGTAGAGATTTTTCTATAATGATTATGAGTATGATTTTACATAATTCAAAAGGAATTGTAAAAGGAGCTAATGTATTTGGTAAGATATTTATTTTTATTGCTACTGTAATGGCATTTGTTTGGATTTATAATTTCATTAACCCTTTTGAAATTCCATATCATATCTACTTACTATACTTCACTACAATTCTTATGGGAATTAGTTGGATAAATTATATTGTAGAATTGATAAGTTTAATTAGAAAATCTCCGCATCAGCCGGTGATTGTAAGGGGAAAATTAGATAAAGAAACAGAGGATATTGAGACAAAATTCTATTCTGGTTTAAAAAAAACAAGAAATAAATTTAAAGATGGCTTATTCTCACTTTTCGGAAAGAATACAAAAATTGATAGCGATTTTTTAGATGAAGTCGAGGCATTTTTATATCAATCTGACATTGGTGCAAATATTACGGAATCGATATTGAAAGAAATTAAAGAAGAATCTAATAAAAATACAATGAAGGAATTCGGCGATATAAAAAAGATTTTCTATGATAAATTTAGCGATTTGTTTAATGAAGAAGAAATAAAGATTGATATTGAAAAAAATAAACCTTTTGTTATTCTTGTGACGGGAATAAATGGTTCAGGAAAGACGACTTCAATTGGTAAACTTGCAAATTACTATAAAAGAGAGGGAAAAAAGGTCTTAATCATTGCCGGTGATACTTATCGAGCCGCAGCTGTTGAGCAATTAGACGAGTGGGCAAAACGATCCGGAGTTGATATTATTAAAAATTTGGAAGCGACAAATCCATCGGGAATCGTCTTTGATGGAGTAAGTGCAGGATTGGCAAGAAAATCTGATGTGATAATCGTTGATACAGCGGGGCGATTGCATAATAAAAAACATTTGATGGAAGAATTGGTGAAAATAGAGAAAGTAATTCAAAAGGTAATTCCCGATGCACCACACGAATCGCTATTAGTCATCGACGGAACACTCGGACAAAATAGTTTAATACAAGCGAAAGAGTTTATGAAAAGCATATCAATTTCCGGTTTGATTATGACGAAACTCGATGGAACTGCAAAGGGTGGGATTTTGATTGCGATAAAAAATGAGTTGAATATTCCAGTGAAATTTATCGGACTCGGCGAGAAAATTGATGACCTTGTTCCATTCTCTTCTGAATTTTATATTGAATCACTGTTTGGTAAATAGTAATATTTTACTCCTTAAATTCCGTAAAATTAAAATTATTGTAAAAAAAAATGTATAAAACATAATGTATTTGAGAGTAATAACCCTGACTTTGTGTCAAAATAATACAAAATTAACCCTGACTTTGTGCAAAAATAAGATAAATTAACCCTTACTTTGTGCATAATTAGAACAGATTAACCCTGACTTTGTGCATAAAATACAAAAATATCCTTGACTTTGTGTAAAAATAGTATCATATTATAGTTGATTTTATACGAGGGTTTATGTTTAGAAGAAAAATATTAGATGAATTAAATAGATGGAAAGAAAAGAAAGACCGAAAACCGTTAGTTATTAGAGGTGCCAGGCAAGTTGGAAAAACAACTGTTGTAAATATGTTTTCTAAAGAATTTGATCAATATATTTATTTGAATTTAGAAATTAGTGAAGATAGAGAAATATTTGAAAATAATCAATCTTATGAGCAATTGTTAGACGGAATTTATTTCATTAAAAAAAAGAAAAAAAACTCCAAAAAAAAGACATTGATTTTTATTGACGAGATTCAAAACTCACCGGAAGCAGTTAAACAACTAAGATATTTTTATGAAAATTCAAAAGAATTATTTGTCATAGCCGCCGGTTCTTTGTTGGAAACATTGATTAAAAAAAATATAAATTTTCCCGTAGGTAGAGTCGAATTTATGGTTTTACGACCATTATCATTTGAAGAATTTTTATTGGCAATTGGTGAAAAAGAATCAGTAACGATATTAAATAAGATTCCTTTACCGGATTATGCTCACAAAAAATTATTAAATTTATTTCACAAATTTGTGTTGGTCGGTGGAATGCCGGAAGTTGTTAAAAAATTCAAAGAGACAAGAGATTTATTGTCAATTGATTCTATTTTTGAAAGTTTAATTATTTCTTATTTAGAAGATGTGGAAAAATATTATTCAACTAATAAAAATATTTCCATAATGCGGTTTGTAGTTCAAAATTCGTTTTTTGAAGCAGGAAATAGAATAAAATTTCAGGGTTTTGGAAATTCAAATTATAAATCAAGAGAGATAAATGAGTCATTGCAATTGCTTGAAAACGCATTTTTATTACAACTTATTTATCCAACAACGAACAATATTCCACCAATTATACTGAATAGAAAAAAGGCACCAAGATTACAATTGTTAGATACCGGATTATTGAATCATTTTTTAAATATGAAAGATGATATTTTTCAATCAGATGATATTAATAATATATATAAGGGAAAAATTGCAGAGCATATTGTTGGACAAGAATTATTAACGAAAAGTTATTCATATTTACATAAATTATGTTTTTGGGTTAGAGAAAAGAAACAATCAAATGCAGAAGTTGACTTTATAATTCAGCATAAAAATAGATTGATTCCACTTGAAGTGAAGTCAGGTAAAACAGGACGACTTCGCTCTTTACACCAATTTATTGATAAAGCACCACACAATTTGGCAATAAGATTATATGCCGGACAAATTGATATTTATGATGATAAAACCATTAACAAAAAAAAATATAAAATACTTAATTTGCCTTACTATTTAACTTCAAAAATAGATAAATATATAGATTTGTATGGAGAATAAAATGAAAAATTATAATAGAATCATTTAAGGTCGTTAATACAGCAAAATATGACTACAATTCTTATAAATAAATATACTTTTATAAATTGAGATTTGATTTATTTCTACAAACTAAATTATAATTATTGTAATTCTAAAAATATTAAAATCATAATGTCTTTGGGAGTAATAATATTGACTTTATGCAAATAATACGAAAATATTTTACTTTTATTTCCAAGTTTTTTTTGTTAGTTTATGCCTATGAAAAATCAAGAAATTAGAAATTTTAGCATTATAGCACATATTGATCACGGTAAGTCAACACTCGCTGACAGAATGTTGGAAATGACCGGAACTTTACAGAAGTTTCAGATGAAGGAACAGATTCTCGACGATATGGATTTGGAGCGGGAGAGAGGTATCACAATAAAATCTCATCCAATAAAAATTGTATATTCAGCAAAAAATAAAAAAAAATATACATTTAATTTAATTGATACTCCTGGCCATGTTGATTTCAGTTATGAGGTCTCGCGAAGTTTGGCAGCTTGCGAAGGAGCTTTGCTGTTGGTCGATGCATCGCAGGGAGTTGAGGCACAAACTGTCACAAATACATATCTTGCTATTGAAAATGATTTAGAAATTATTCCTGTGATTAACAAAGTTGATCTACCCGGAGCAGAAATTGAATCGATAAAAAATCAAATGATTGACTTAATCGGTTGCGATGAAAAAGATATAATTATGATTAGTGCAAAGACGGGATTGGGAGTTGAAGACCTTCTCGAAGAAATCGTGTTGAAAATCCCACCACCGGAGATTAAAACTGATATTCCAACGCGGGCATTGATATTTGACAGCATTTTTGACAGCTATCGTGGAGCAATTCCTTATGTCAGAGTATTTGATGGAGAGATTAAAAAAGGACAGAATATTACTATAATGTCAACGGGTAAAGTGTATGAAATAACGGAAGTTGGCACATTCCACTTAAAGCGACAAAAGACGGGTGTTCTTCGTTCCGGTGATGTTGGATATGTTGTGGGACAAATCAAAAATATACAGGATTTGAAAGTTGGCGACACGATTACAACTAATGAAAATCCGTCAGCAACTCCACTAAAAGGATATAAAGAGATGAAACCTATGGTTTTTGCCGGACTTTATCCAGTTCAGAATGATGATTTTGAAGAGTTGCGGTCTGCTCTTGAAAAGCTTAAATTAAATGACGCATCTTTACATTATGAGCCAGAAACTGCAGAGGCACTTGGTTTTGGATTTAGATGTGGTTTCCTTGGAATGTTGCATCTCGAAATTGTTAAAGAGAGATTGGAACGCGAATTTGATCTTGAATTAATAACAACTGTTCCGAATGTAGAATATCATGTGAATTTAACAAATGGCAATCAAATAATAATGGATACACCAAGCAAAATGCCCGATGCCGGAAGTGTGGAAAGCATTGAAGAGCCATTTATACGAGCAGAAATAATTTGTCCAGCAGAATTTATTGGAAATTTGATGACATTAGCTCAAGAAAAACGAGGACAATATATAAATACACATTATTTAGATCCTACAAAAGCACAAATATTCTATGAAATTCCGCTTTCTGAAGTGATTTACGACTTTTATGACAAATTAAAAACGGTCAGTCGCGGATATGCTTCATTTGATTACGAATTTATCGGATTTAGAAAAGCAAAATTAGCAAAATTAGATATTTTAATAAATAACGAATCGATCGATGCACTTTCAGTAATTATTCACAAAGATGTATCACAAATTCAAGGTAGAAAATTAGTTCAGAAATTGAGAAGTTTGATACCGAGAAAACAATTTGCAATTCCAATTCAAGCCGCGATTGGTTCTAAAATTATTGCCCGTGAAACTGTTAAAGCACTCAGAAAAAATGTGACAGCAAAATGTTATGGTGGAGATATTTCTCGTAAACGAAAACTATTAGAGAAACAGAAAGCAGGGAAGAAGCGACTCAAACAAGTTGGTTCTGTGGAAATTCCGCAAGAGGCATTTATTGCTATTTTGCAGATTGATGATTGATTTGGTTCGAACGAATTAATTCACCACAAAAGAACACAAGGAACGCAAAAAAAATTAAATGGAAATTTGATTTGAATTGCCACTAACTTTTGAATTGCCACTAACTTTAGTTAGTGGATGAAAAAGAAAACCCAAAAAAGGGCTTTAGCCCAATTAATGAAAAATAACCAAAATACACCTTAGTTTACATAATATATATTATACGAAGTAAGTAATATGTAAATAATTATGTTTTTTAAGCATCTATTCCTGATTTATCTTACTATTTTTTAATAATTTATATTATTTTTTCTTCTTTATCGCTTTTAATCTGCCATTTTTGAGTATTCGGGAATACATATTTCTTTTATGAATCACATCATTATGTCCCAAATCGCTGTGTAAAATCATAATCGGATTTTTTATTAATTCCCATTGCTTTATTTTTCTTGTATGTTGATAATGGTATGGAAATCCTGCACCTTGCAAAATTTTCGACAATTTCTTAGTTTCTTTCATAGTTCCGCCATCATCTGTGTAAAGCACGAAAAATTTGTGTCCTGCCACATTTACCCAATCTAAAAACTTTGTTGTTTCGCCGTATAATGCGTCAAAAAGATAAACTTCTTTGATTTTCTTGAAATTTTTGTTCTTACTTACGATATCTGACACTACTTTATATCCGCCACTATGGGCAGTTAAAACCATTTTATGCAATTTACTATCCTGCGGAATCTTCTTTTCTTTCTTTAACAATTCTACTATTTCATTCATAAATCTATCAAATCCACCATCTTTACTCAACTTTCCACCATAAGAATCTTTTGAATATTTTGGACCTTGCGGAACTATTAAAATTGCATTTCTTTGCGAATTTCCAAACTGTTTAAGTAATTCAAATTGCGATAAAACACTATCTACAGAATTATTCCAGCCGTGAAAATGAATGACAAAATCAGTTTCATCTGTCGCATTATATCCATTTGGTATCAAAATTGCAACGGTATTATCGTCATAATGTCCCTCATAAGGAAAGAATTCACCTTCATAAGTGTGTCCGCTTTTTCTATCTTCGTCTGGAAATGGTGCATTATCCAAATATACATGCATCAATTCGCCAAATTCTGTCTGTTCGCTTATCTGTTTTTTGCCACATGAAACGAATATTACTATCATAACAATTATTAGCACCAAATACTTTAAAATTTTCATACCTCTCCCCTATTATTTTTGTTTATTTTCATGCGAATAATTTATAATTTTTATCTTTAAATTCAAAATATATTTTATTAAATTTTATCATATTCTAAAAGGAGATAAAATGAATAATAAAAATATACTCATTACAGGCGGAGCAGGATTTATTGGCTCAAATTTGGTAAAATATATAGAGAAAGAATATCCAACTGCGAAAATCGTTGTATTGGATAAATTCTACAATGGCCATTTCAAGAATTTAATTGGATTTAAAGGCGAATTGATTGCAGGCGATATTTGTGATGTCAATATATATAACCAATTAAAAAATTATAAATTTGATTATATATTTCACCAAGCCGCGATTACGGACACAACAGTTTTGGATCAGGAGAAAATGATGAGAATTAATACGAATTCTTTTAAAAATATCATTAAAATGGGACATAAAATGAAATCTGTAATTGTTTACGCATCATCAGCAGCGATTTACGGCAACTCCCCTGCCCCAAATATCGTTGGAAAAGGTGAAATTCCCGAAAATGTTTACGGCTATTCCAAATATGCACTCGACCAATATGTGTTAGAACATCTAAAAATGTATTCAAGCAAAATAATAGGATTGAGATATTTTAATGTTTATGGTCCGGGAGAATTATATAAAGGAAACATGGCATCAATGATTTATCAACTCGCATTACAGATGAAAGCGGGCAAGAATCCAAAAATATTCACAAAGGGCGAACAGAAAAGAGATTTTATCTATGTTAAGGATATAATTCAGGCGAATATAAAATCAGCACTATCGGGTAAAAGTGGAATATATAATGTCGGAACCGGAAAAGCACGGACTTTTAATGACATAATTAAAATATTAAATGATGTGATGAAAGCAGAATTAAAGACGGAATATATTAAGAATCCTTACGATTTTTATCAGGATAATACTGAAGCAGATATTTCTAAAACCAAAGACGATTTGAATTATAAACCGGAATATGATTTGGAAAAAGGAATTAAAGATTATTACGATAATTACTTAAAGTAAACTACTCTAACTAACGATTATAAGGAATATAAGAACCATATAGATAAACATTATAAAATGCTTAAAATTGGAAATATAGAAATAGCCAAACCATATTTTTTAGCACCAATGGCAGGTGTGACAGATAAACCATTTAGAACAATTTGTAAAGAATTTGGTGCAAGTTTTATGTATTCGGAATTTGTAAGTTCGGAAGGAATAATAAGAGATAATGAGAAAACTATTGATTATATGAAATTTGATGATTTTGAACGACCTTTTGGTATTCAAATATTCGGAAGTAAAATTGATTCGATGGTAAAAGCATGTGAAATAATCGAGCATAAAATAAAACCTGATTTGATTGATCTGAATTTTGGTTGTCCTGTAAAAAAAGTCGTATCAAAAGGAGCCGGAGCATCGCTATTAAAAAATGTGGACTTGATGGTAGAGATTACGAAGCAGATTGTGAAAAACACAAAATTACCTATTACAGCAAAGATTCGTTCCGGTTGGTCCGATGCTACTATTAACGCCATTGAGGTTTCAAAAAAATTAGAAGAAGTCGGTATAAAAGCAATCACAATTCATCCGAGAACTGCAAAAATGGG
>JAYEHX010000091.1:0-3474 GCA_034659735.1 Fidelibacterota bacterium
TAAACTTTTCTTTCAATAAATTATCTATTTCTGAAAAAAGTGATTTCATATTATCCGGCACTCTTTCCTCAATCTTATAATATTTTTCAATTCCGCTATTTCTTACCCACTTATCAAATTCAAAATATTTCTCATTGTCATCTATAAAAGGCGATAAAATCACTTCCCGCACATCTATCCAATTTTCTTGAGATTGCATCAGCTTAATTACATCAAATATAAATTGTGCAATCGGATTTTCTATCAATGATTTTCCTGTAATTAATCGAAGTGGAATTCCATATTCGTCAAAAACTTTTTTCATAATCGGCAAATATCTATCCATACTTGAGACGGCAATTTTCATATCATCTATCTTGCTTTTCCAATTCTGAATCTCCATAATATCATTCGCCAACTCCATAACTTCCTCATTTACAGAATAACATATTTTACAATTTTGACTCGACTTTACAGTTGGTAATAAAACTTTTTTATCCCAAATTGAAACATCATAATTAAAATTATTTTTTATGGAATTGTTGTCGAAATTGTCAATAAAATAAAACTTTTTTGCACCTTTGTTTATCTCTTTGAATAACACAAATTTCTCTTCATCAATTTCAAAAATACCATTTAAAATTACAACAGTATCGGAAAAGTTATAACTTTGTGAAAATATTTTTAATACATCTGAATTGGTTATTAGGTTCTTTTCTGCTTTTATTTTTTCGAATTCCTCAACAACTTTCAAATCCGAAAATTCCACAATCATCTTATCGCATTTTTCGTTTTCAATTATCGCATCTCGCAATAATTTTACCGTTCCTCGTTTCTCTTTTTCTCCTACAATTTTCCTGACTGCAAGATGAGAAAGTGACGGCGATAATCTTTTTTTTTCAACTTTCTGCTCACGAATAATTTCATTCAAATTTTTTATTCTGATTTTGGGAGACAATAAATTATCATTTGACAGTTGTCTTTTCATAATTTCTGATTGGTATTTTGTGTAGTTTATTATCAGAATATCTTCGTCTTTATTTTGTTCAATTATTTCAATAATATTTTCCAAATCCATTTTACCGGAATGTTTTGTGAAAGAATATCTCTTTCCCGAATCTGAAATTTTGCTAAAATATTCATCATTCCAATCAATAGAAATAAATTCGCCTAAAGCAGAAAAATATATTTCGCCCTTCGCATCAATATTAAATAACTGCTTAACAATCCATTGATATGTCTGAATTTGAATCTTGTATTTTTCTAAATTACTCTTATCGCCATCGGTTTTATAATCTAAAATAAACCACTCATTTTTATATTTATATAGCAAATCAATGATTCCGGAAATCTTATAAAATTGATCACCATTATCTATCCAACCTACGACAGGAATTTCCGGATACTGTTCTACTTTTGAATCTGATAAAATCTTAATTATATTTTTTTTCATCTTATTACTACTTTTTTGATTTTCTAAATGGAAGTTCTAAATATTTTTTGGCTTCGCTTACGCCTCTCGTCGTCTCTTTCGTATCTATCGCTAATTTATAATATTTTTTTGCCAATTCCCTATTGTTTTTCAAATCATAAATTTGTCCGATTTTCAAATATGCTAAAACCTTGAACCATTGAAATTCCAAATTATAATTCTCAATTACAAATTTAAATAATTTTATAGAATTTTCGTAATTTCCCTTTTGCATATTCATCACAGCTGACAAATATTTTTCTCGAACTTCCCACATCTTTTTCCCACTTGCAGAAATATTTTTATGAGAAATCAAATATTTTTCCAACATATTTTCAGCTCTCTCAATCTTATTCATATAGATTAGTAACTCTATAAATAAAGATTTATATTCTAAATTATGTGGAAATTTCTCAACCAATTTTTCGCCAATTTCAAATGCTTTCTCATAATCTCTCGTTTCGTGAAGATGAATCAACAACAGAATTCTACCCGCCTCCCACTTCGCACCAACACCCTTTTCAAAAGCAATTGTCAACTTTTCTATTCCCTGTTTCCTTTTTGTTTCCGAATCGTAAATCAAATCCACAACCGAATAATTATCCGCCAACACTCCGCCATAAAAATCATAACTTCCAAGTGGCAAAAATAAATCATAATATTGCGAATCAATTTCATGTGCTTTTTCAACTAACTTAATCGACTTCCTACCACTTTTAAAAGCAGTAATATAATTTCCTTTTGAAAGATTAACTTCAGCACTAAGACCATTAAATGAACCATAATAAACGAGATAAATAACATTCCTCGGTTGCTCTTCCAATTTATTTTTAAACAATTCAGAAATCATATCAATCTCATTTTCTAATAATATATTCGCCTGTTCAAATTCATTCTCATACTTAAATTTTTCTAATTTCGTCTCCATCAAATAAAACCAACCCAATGGCTCAGACAAATGCTTTTTCGTAATTTCAGTATAAATAACTTCAGCAGAATCAAATTGATAATTTGTTAAATATTCTAAACCAATTCTCATCTCTTTGTCAATATCTTTTGGAAATTGAGCGAAGAGATTTGAGATTAGGAGTAAAATTAAAATTGCTTTTTGGTAATAATTCATTGAAATTTTTAATTTAATATTTGGGATAAAAAATAAATAGCTATATTCTTAATAGTTGATTTAAAAAAACTAATAGTTCTCTATTATTTTCATTTTCTTTTTTTGCCATTTTAATTGCCTTTGATAAATTAATGTTTTTTTCTTTTACTACTAATTTTAATTCAGCCATAAAATCAGGCAATTTATTTTTCACAACTTCCCAAACAATACTACTATCAATACCAAAATAACTGTGTACAATATAATTTCTAAAATCAACTATTATTCTATAACTTTTTTCATCAATAATTTCTAATTTAATAAGTTTGTTTGTAGCTTCTCCAATAATTTCGAGTTGCCGAATTGTTCCATCCCAATTTAACTCACTATATAAAAATTCTTCTGAATTATCAAATTTTTTTGTATATCTAAATATTTTATTAATAGCAATTAGAATATCTACAATATATAACGACACATCTCTTTTAAACATAAATCACTTCGTTTTTAATAGAATCTTTTATAAGCAACCGAATACTATTTTCAAGTCCTAAATCAACCTTTTTCCCAAAATTATTTTCTAATATATTTTTTAATTCAAAAAAATTATTCAAATCCGAAGGCATATTTACAATAATATCTATATCACTATCTACTGTTATATCATCTCTCGCATAACTTCCAAATAAACCGATTTTTTTTATTTGAAATCTATCTCGAAACTCTTTTTTATTATCAGATAAATATTTTAATATTTGTTCTTTTGTCATAATCTATTACTTTATTTCTTATTCTGAAAGATAATCAAAAAATATTAGTTTCTGATTATGAAACTAATCAAAATAAAGCAATTCAATCTATTTATACTGTTAAATATTTTAAAAAAAAATACAATCCTAAAAAAATATTTTTTATCATAGGT
>JAYEHX010000092.1:0-39930 GCA_034659735.1 Fidelibacterota bacterium
AATCTAAAATTAGCCAAGCATCAATTGTAGGAGATATACGATTGTTATCTGTTATGAAATAGTTTTTTGAATATTTTTTATTTATATATTTCACTGCACTATTTATTTTAATCCAATTTTGTATATCCATATCATTTCTCTTAATTCCGGATTTTATGCGAAATTTTATCATCAACAATTCTGTAATTTTCTGTTTGACACCCAATATTTCAGAATCATCGCAAGTAAAATTATTGTTTTTATTTTTTCCGAAATAATTTGATAACGATGGATTATGCCAAAATCTTTTTTCTCCAATTTTGGAATGTGCCGATGGTCCGAAACCAAGATAATCAGTTCCATTCCAATAATTTGAGTTGTGTTTACTCTCATATTTTCCATGTGAGTAGTTTGAAATCTCATAATGGGAGAACTTATTTTCCTCCAATAAATTATGACATAATTTAAAATGTTCACTATCAATTTCATTTGAATTTTCTATGGTTTCTCCACTTTTTATCATTTGATAATATTTCGTTCCAATCTCTTTCGTTAAGCTATATGCAGAAATGTGTTTCGGATTAAATGATAAAAATTCATTGATTGTCGTTGTTATTTTTTCTTTTGTCTGCTTGGGAATATTGAAAATTAAATCTAACGAATAATTATCAAATCCACTTTGAACTATGTTATTGATTGCATCAATCGTTGCTTTGTGATTATGAATTCTACCAAGAAACTTTAATTCGTCATTATGCATAGATTGAGCACCAATTGATAAACGATTAAATCCGGCAAGTTTTAAATCCTCGAAGAACAATTTATCTTTGCAGAATTCCGGATTTAGTTCAACCGTTATTTCCGCATCATTTTTTACATTAAAATTATTTTGTATATTCTTTAAAACTTTTATCAAATCTCGTGATGGGAAAATATTTGGAGTTCCACCACCAAAATATATTGTTCCGATTTGATAACTGTTTTTATATTTTTTTGATTGCCATTTTATTTCGCGAACAATCGTATCAATATATTCTAAAAAATATTGATTGCCAATTTCAATACTATAAAAATCACAATAATGACACTTCTGTTTACAAAATGGAAAATGTAAATATAAAGATATTTCCTTCAAAACATTTTATAATTAAATACTCAATTAAATTATATATCACCACTTCTAAGCATTATTAATACAACATTTGATACAATTAAAACTATTGTAGCTAATGAACCAAACAGACCCGTTTTATCAAATAAACTATATTTCAATGAAGGAGGAATTACAATTATATCTCCTCTCTCTATTTTAATATGAAAACCTTTTAATTTTTCTCCATTTTCTCTAAATATTATTACTTTTTTAGTATTGCCATTCTCATTATTTCCACCTGCAAGCCCAATATAATCAATTGCACTATAACCACTAACAAAAGGATATGCACCTGGAACATTAACAAATCCTTGTACATATACTTCAGAAGTCATTGGAAATTCTAAGATATCACCCGGCTTTAAAATAAATTCTTTTTGAGATGTATTTCGAAGTTTGATATTAAATATTTTTTTCTTTTTTCCAATCTCTCTTGTAATACTTATTTTAGCAATGTCGACTTCATTTCCAAAATTATTATATCTTCTTAAAAAATTTTTCAACATTTCATCTTCTTGAATTGAATAAACACCGCTTTTTTTGGTAGCTCCTCTAACCATTATTGATTCAGTATATGGATCTGCTTTCGGCACATTGATTATATCACCGGATTGCACATAAGGATTACTTTCTAAATCATTCCTTAATAAATAATCATATCCATTTAATATACTAACAGAATCATTTCGAATTAATTCAACACTATACATTTTGCCTAATTCATCAACACCACCGGAACTTAAAATAATATCAACAACTCTTTCACTTGCTTTTACAGATATTGCACCAGGATTAATAACCGCTCCTGTTAAAAATACCTTTACTAATTTCACTTGAACTAATTGAACAGAAATATCAGCATTAATAAATTTTTCATTGAGTATTTTCTTAATTTTTCCCTTTCCGGCACTCAAACTCAAATCTTTCAAATCTATTGTAGCCATTCCTGGAATATCAATCTTCGCCTCAGGAGAGATAATCGTTTCAAAATAAATCGGCTTAGCAGTAATAATATTAACAGATAAAATATCTCCAGGTCCTAAAACATATATAGAATCATTAATTATTTTATCCAGTACTCCCAAATCAACAATACTTTTTTCTAATTGTTTCCTCTTAGCAATTCTGGCATTAATAATATTATTCGTTTGCAACATATTTTCTGTCTGCTGATTTTCTTCTTTTATTTCTTGGTTATGCTGAAAATCGATTCTACTTACCTGAGAAAATAGTAAAGATGAAAATAAAATTGACAGAATAATAATACTTATTAATTTGAAAAATTTTCCCATTATTTTATTCCTTTTGAATTTCCTAATCTTAATACTTTATTTTTTGTTCTTTTTAAATTTTGAGTCACATTTCTCGTATCAACTACCAATTTTGCATTATCAACAATAAATTGATAATCTATGTTTGAGTGATCAGTAGTAATTACAACTACATCAGAATTTTTTAATATCTTTTCATCTAATTTTTGCGATCTCTTATTCTTATTTCCATCCATTTTTACTATCGGACAATAGGAATCATGAAATTTAACTTTTGCACCTTTTGCAACAAGCAAGTTGTAAATATCAATTGATGGTGACTCTCGTAAATCTTCAATATCTTTTTTATATGCCATTCCTACAATTAAAACCGATGAACCATTGATTGATTTTTTGTGATAATTCAAAGCATTTGCAACATCTTGAATTACATATTCCGGCATTGCAGTATTTATTTCAGCTGCCAAATCAATAAATCTTGTTTTATAATTCAAACTCTTCATTTTCCAACTTAAGTAATGAGGATCGATTGGAATACAGTGTCCACCAAGCCCAGGTCCCGGATAAAATTTCATAAATCCAAATGGCTTCGTTCCCGCCGCGTCAATCACTTCCCAAACATCAACACCAAGTTTATCGCAAACCATCGCCATTTCGTTTACCAATCCAATATTTATCATTCTAAATGTATTCTCTAATAATTTTGTCATTTCTGATGCTTCCGTGCTTGACACAGAAACTATCTCATCAAAAACTTGGTCATATACTTTTTTTGAATATTCAGTACATTTTTTTGTCACTCCACCTAATACTTTTGGAGTGTTTTTTGTTTTGAATACTTTATTACCGGGATCAACTCGCTCAGGCGAAAAAGCTAAGTAAAAATCCTTACCAACTTTTAAACCAGTTTCTTCTAATATCGGTAATAAAAATTCTTTCGTAGTTCCGGGATAAGTAGTAGATTCTAAAACTATAATTAAATCTTTGTGTAAATGTTTTTTAATTTCATTCATTGATTTTTGAATAAAAGACATATCAGGATCTTTTAATTTATTCAGTGGAGTTGGAACACAAATACTAATAAAATCAAGTTTTTTAATTACACTAAAATCAGTCGTTGCCTTAATAAATCCATCATCAACCGCTTTTTTCAATTCCTTATCATCAACATCACCAATATAATTTTTGCCCTTATTGATATTATTTATCTTACTTTCATCAATATCAATTCCAACTACTTTAAATTTTTCATTTGCAAATTCAACTGCGAGTGGCAAACCAACATACCCTAATCCAATTACACCAAATCTTACTTTTTTTGTCTCTAACTTTTTTGAAAAATCCATTTATTTCCTCTTTTTTATCTTAATAATTCTAATTCCTATCAATCTAAATATTTAAACCTGTGACCTGCCGGAATTTGCAAATTGAAAACCAATTTCTCTCATTTCATCTGCATCATAAATATTTCTAGTATCAATAAAAATCGCTCTATTCATTATTTCTTTTACTTTTTGCATATCAAGATTTCTAAATTGATTCCATTCCGTCATAAGAATTAATGCATCAACTCCCTCAATTGTTTCGTAAATTCCTTCTTGATAATCTAAATCAGGGAAATCTCTCTTAAAATCTTCCATTGCGATAGGGTCAAAAACCTTTACTTTTGCACCTGCCTCTTGAAGTTTGTTAATTACAACTTTAGATGCCGACTCTCTTGTGTCATCAGTATTTGACTTAAATGCCAATCCTAAAATAGCAATCGTTTTTCCTTTCAAATCAGGCAAGAATTTCTGCAACTTTTTTACAACTAATGCTTTTTGATTTTCGTTTACTTCTATAACAGATTCAACTAATTTTGATTGTATCCCCTGTTCTTTAAATATTTCAGTATAAGCCAAAGTGTCTTTTGGAAAACAACTTCCACCATAACCAGGACCAGGATGTAAAAATTTTGAACTTATTCGCCCATCCATTCCCATTGCATTTGCAACAACATGAACATCGGCTCCAACAGCATCACATAAATTTGCTACTTCATTTATGAATGTAATCTTCGTTGCCAAAAAAGCATTCGAAGCATATTTTACCAATTCCGACGATTCTAGATTTGTCAACACAAATGGATTATTCCTAATATATAATGACTTATACACATCTCTCATTATCTCTTTGGATTTCTCGCTTGTAGTTCCGACAACTATTCTATCGGGTATCAAAAAATCTTTTACCGCAGAACCCTCTCGTAAAAATTCAGGGTTAGAAACAACATCAAAATCAATATCGCTATTTTTCTTTTTCATAATCAAATCATAGGTTTTTTTACCTGTTCCAACGGGAACTGTAGATTTATTAACGAACACCTTATAATTATTTAAATTTTTTGCAAATGTTGTTGCGACTGCCCAAACAGCTCGCAAATCTGCTTCACCACCTTCGCCAGGAGGCGTTCCAACTGCAGAAAATACAACTTCTGAATTACGAATTGCTTCATCAATATCTGTTGAAAATTTAAGTCGTCCTGCTTTTTCATTACTATCTACAAGTTCTTTTAATCCCGGCTCATAAATTGGTAATTTGCCATTATTTAGCATTGCTATTTTTTCTTTATCAATATCAACGCAAACAACATTATTACCAAAATCAGCTAAACCAGCTCCTGATACCAATCCAACATAACCCGTTCCTACAACACAAATATTTTTCATTATACCTCTCTTTTTTTCTTTCTAAAATATAACAAAATAATCCATAATTTCAAATGTTTTTCTCATTCAAATACCATTAAACTATTTAGTTCAAAATAACCTTTTTCTCTTAATCAAATATTTCATAAGTGCATATCGCAAATCAGTGTCTGTTGTCAATAAATTATAATCAACATTATTTTCACCACAAAATCGTTTTAATTTTTCGGAATATTGAGTCGTTAATTTTTTATATTCATTTTTCATTTGTCTAACATCTAATTTTATTTTTTCATTATTTTCCATATCAACAAACTCTACTTTTTTATCATCCGGCAATGAAAATTCTCGTGGATCTAAAATATGAAAAACTATCACTTCGTGTCCAAGATATCTGAAATGTTTTATTCCTTTATATATTTTTTCCGGCTCATCCCACAAATCGGAAATCAAAATCACAAGTCCCTTTTTATTCAATTTTTCCGCTATATGATGAAGTGTAGAACCAACATTTGTTTTACCACTGCAAGAGGTTTTTTGCAACTCCTTCATCAACATTGTGGTATATGATGTAACTGCTTTTGGCGGAAATATTTTCTCTATTTTCTCATTAAATATTGTTAATCCTGTCGCATCATTTTGCTTTGTCAATAAATAAATCAGCGATGCGGACAACAATGAAGCATATTTGAATTTATTGATTTTACCTGATGAAAAACTCATCGATTTACTATTATCCAATAAAATATAAGATATTAAATTCGTCTCTTCTTGGAACTGTTTAATATAATATCTATCCGTTCGTCCATAAAGTTGCCAGTCAATATGTTTGATTTCATCACCCGCAATATATGGTCTGTGTTCGGAAAATTCTACACTGAAACCATGATAGGGCGATTTATGAAGTCCAATCATAAATCCTTCTACAACCTGTTTCGCCTGTAAAAATAAATTCTGTAATTGAACAATTTTTTCTAATGAGTAATTATTTTTTTCCACTGTTTTTCGTTTTCGTTCTATAAAGTATAGATAATGGCAAAATAACTATATATCCAAGTGCCAACAATATTGGACTGTATATCATAGAAATATCATCATATATTTTTCCAATTGCCAATAATATATATCCTAATATTATTGTTAAAATTCCCGATAAAAAGATATACATATTCTGTTTTGTCATTCCCAATGTTTGAAAGATGTTTTTGCTATTATTGTCCATATTTTTCCTTTTTATTTATGCTTAAGTTTAATGAATATTTTTTCCATTTACAAATAATTTTTGAATCAATATTTGTGTCTATTTCAATATTCCATTAAAGGTATTTTTTTTTAAGTTTGCGATCAGAAAAGTTTAATAGTTTGGAAATTAAAACTCAATTATTGGCTTTATATACAAATATGAATTTATACATTTTTAAAACAATTCTGTGTTTTCTGTGGTTCCAAGTCAACTTTCTATTCTTTTAATAGGTTCTTCAAAATTCATAGATTTATTTTTCAAAATAGAATAGTAAGCAGAATTAGCTTCGCCAAATATTTTTGAAGCATGAGATTTCAAATAGTCATCCTCATCTTTTTTCATTTGCTCCCAATTTTCAGCAGGATACTCACTTCTATTAATTTCTTTAACAACTTTTTCAATGGAAATATTATCCATTGATTTTGTTAAAAAATATTTATTTGATCTATTGGAACTTGGAACTATATATTCATTCTCTACTAAAATATCAGCAACATTATTTAAAGCCAAAGGATTACATCCAAGTTTTTCAGCAATATTATCTAATGTTGGTGTTTCTTCACCAACTACAAATGATTCATTTATATTTAAAAGCAACATCACAGCAATAAATGGATCGGAATAAATTTTTTGCCTATTTTTATATTGTCGCAAATGAATTAACATTTTATTATGTTGGAATACATAAGCCAATTCTGCACCGAGTAAAATTAAAAACCAAGTGAGATATACCCAAATTAAAAATAGTGGAATTGCTGCCAAAGATTTATAAAAACTCGTTACAATTTCTGCTCGATTCACATAAAGATAAAATGTATTTTTTGATAATTCCCATAATACCGCAGCAATAATACCACCAAAAGCTGCACTTTTTATTCGAACTAATGCAGATGGAATGATTAAATATAATAATGAAAATGCTAAAAAACTAATTAGCAATGGAACTAATCTGATATATAAGATTCTTAATAACCAAAACTCATGTAGCATTTGATCTAAAATTCCACCTGCCGGATTTAAGTAATTCATTAAATATGCTGATATTAAAATCAATAGTGGACTTGTTGTAATTACAACCCAAAATGCTAATACTTTTTGGAAATAACTCCTGTTTTCTTTTGTATTCCATATATGATTAAAAACTCGTTCTGCCATTACAAAAATTGCAGTAGCGGCTAATATCAAACTTAAAATTGCTACTAAATTAACAATACCTGTTTTTAATCCCTGAAAAGCGGTTGGAGAGATATATAAATTTAACCAACTACTTAACTGTTCATGAAATTCCGGTGCAATAAACGGAAAAACAGTATTCTCTACATATTCTATAATCTCTTTCCCAATACCCAAAATTCCAGATATACTAAATAAAAGGACACTCAATGGAATCAGAGAAATAATTGTAATATAAGCCAAACTTGCAGATTGCTCTAAACATAAATCTTCATTAAATTTATTTGCTGTTAATTTAGTTATAAGTACTGCTTTATTGAAAAAAACTTTAATTGTTTCTAACATATTCTACCATTTTTTTATAATAATTCTTATTTGTTTTAAGTGTCGTATATGAGAATAGGACTATTCCCTTAAAATTCTGCAAATTAACCAATACAATTTTATCGAAAGAACTTACTGGTGATTGTTTCCATATCCCTATTCCAGTCATCACTTTTTTACACTCATCTTCATTTAAATTATTTTTTATAATTTTTAATACTTTATTAAAGGAGTCATTATTTTTTGAATAATTCATTGTCACCACAAAATCGACCCAATCTTCCTTAATCCAAGTAAGCCAATCTTGATAATAATATCTCTTTGCTAATAATGGATTTGGTTTTACTGCCGTACTAATTTCGATCTGTTTTTTCTTATTTTTATTAAAATCACTAACTCGTTTAATTAATTTATTTACAGATTCTATACGATATTCTGAATATTTATTCTCGAAAATATAATCAGATGAATCATTTAAAAAATCGTTTCCCTCAAAATTATATTGAATAAAATTAATACCTGTTTCTTTATAAAATATTTCAGCACCTTTTTTATTATAACCCCAATTTTTACCTTGAAATCTAATATAGTCAAAGTGTATTCCATCAATATCATAGTTGTTCATTATTTCTTTTATCAACAAAAATAAATATCTATTTACTTCGGGATGAGTAGGAGATAAGTAAACACCTTCATAATTATTGGGCTTATTATTTGAATATACTAAATCACAATCTTTTCTGCCATAAATATCTACATCAGTCCATTCCGGAAATAATTTGAATAGATGATCGGAATATATTACTCTTTTTGGATTTGAATATAATATATATGTATTAAACCATGCATGAACTTTTATATTATTTTTATGGGCTTCCACACATGCATATTTAAGTGGATCAAAAGATTGTGGACTAATTTTTACATTCTTTCTAACAAAATCACTTTCATAATAGGCATCACCACGACCTCTAATTTGTACAAATAAATCACTTATCTTGTTTTCTTTTGCAAAACTAATAAAATTATCAATCTCATGTTTATTTATCATGGAATATCTAACAACCCAAATACCAATACGATCGGTATTAAAAGATGATACATCAGCATCAGCAATCAGTGATAAACAAAAAAGGGCAATTAAAAAAATCACCCGTTCTCCAAATTTTATAAATAATTTATACACAATTAGAATATAAAATAGAAATAAATTATATTAACTTATTCCTTTTCTTTTTTTTTCTTTTTGTTTTTTTTCTTATCTTTTAATGTAACTGCATCAACTAATTGAATTAGTACTACAGGAGCATTGTCATTTATTCTATTCCCAAGTTTAATAATTCTAGTATATCCGCCATTTCTATTCTCATATATTGGAGCTATTTCATTAAAAAGTATTGTTACGGTATCCTTTCGTCTTAATTTTTTAAATGCTAATCTTCTACCGTGTGTGTCATTTTTTTTGCCGTAAGTTATTAATCTTTCGACATATCTTTTCAATGCTTTTGCTTTCGCATGTGTTGTTTTTATCTCTCTATGTAAAATTAGAGAAGACGCCATATTCGATAGTAATGCATCTCTATGACTTTTTGTTCTACCTAATTTTAAAACTTTTTTATTGTGTCTCATAATTGTTTATCTGCCTATCATTATTATCATTATCGTTATCATTATCTAAATATTCTGCAACATCCATTCCAAATCTTAAATCTAATTGATTAAGTTTCTGAATCAATTCATTCAACGACTTGCGACCAAAATTTCTATGTTTTAACATAACATCTTCATCTTTTTGTACTAATTCTCCGATTGTATCAATATTAGCATTTTTTAAGCAATGATATGCTCTTACAGATAATTCTAGTTCATCTACTTTCTTATTCAACTTCTTTTTCATTTCAATTTTTTCTTCATCAATTTGTACTTCCGGTTCAATAATATCCGATGTTTTTAAATCAATCAATTTTTCAATATGGTGTGTTAGTAATTTAGCAGCATAAGACAATGAATCTTCTGGTGAAATTGCACCATTTGTATGCACATCAATTACTAATTTTTCTAACTCTTTTTTCTCTCCTGCTTGCAATTTTTCAATAACATAAGATACTTTGGTTACAGGTGAAAAAATAGAATCAATCCATATTGTGTCAACTGGTGCTTCAATTGTTTTATTTTGTTCAGCTGGATAATAACCTCTACCCCGTCCAATCCAAAGAGTAATTTTTACTTCCTTTTCTTTTACAATTTCGAATATTTGTAAATCAGGATTGAGAATTTCAACTTTATCCTCATCATCAACAAGCATTCCTGCTGTAACTTTTACAGGTCCCTTAAAATCTAAATTCAATTTAATAGGTTTTGAATCTTCTAAATTTATTTTAACCTGTTTTAAATTTAAAATTATTGCTGACACATCTTCTAAAACACCATCTATTGTAGCAAATTCATGTAATACACTTTCTATTCTTACAGCTGTAATTGCTGCACCTGGAATTGAAGAAAGTAAAATCCGCCTCAATGCATTTCCTATTGTTGTTCCAAAACCTCGCTCTAATGGCTCAATAGTAAATTGCCCATATTTATCAGAATATGTCTCTTTTTCAACATTTATTTTTTCCGGTATTTGAAAATTTGGCATTACTTTTTCCTTACTTTTTTATTTTGAATATAATTCAACGACTAATTGTTCGTCGACTTCTACAGGCAAATCTTCTCTTTCAGGTATTTGCAATACGCTTCCTTCAAGTTTTGCCTTTTCTAAACTAATCCAAGACAATGTATTATCACTACGAATACTTTTTACAGAATCCAAAATTAATTCCATTCTCTTGCTTTTTTCCTTTACACTAATAATCTCATTAGGTTTTACTGCGAATGATGGAATATTAACTATTCTTCCATTCACTTTAATATGTCTATGAGTAACTAACTGTCTAGCAGCTCTACGAGTAGGAGCAAATCCTAATCTATAAACAACATTATCTAATCTCAACTCTAACATTGCAAGTAAATTATGACCGGTTACTCCCTCTTGTTTATCTGCTTTTTTATAATAATTTCTAAATTGTTTCTCCAAAACACCATATAAAAATTTTAATCTCTGTTTTTCTCTAAGCTGGATACCATAATCAGACAATCGCTTCCTACTTGTCGGTCCATGTTCACCAGGTGGATAATTTTTTCTTATATTTGAAAATTTTGGTGATTCAAATGTAGGATAACTATATCTTCTACATATTTTTCCTCTAGGGCCTATATATCTTGCCATTAAACCATTCCTCCTAAACTCTTCTTCGTTTTGGCGGACGACAACCATTGTGAGGTATTGGTGTTACATCCTTAATTGTTTTTATTGTTAACCCCGCAATAGCTAAAGATCTAATAGCCATCTCTCTACCTGAACCGGGTCCTTTCACTTTCACATCTATTCTTACCATTCCTCTATTTACAGCATCTTTTCCGGCACTTTCGGCTGCCTGTCCTGCAGCAAAAGCCGAATTTTTTCGTGAACCTTTGAATCCTACCTTACCCGCTGATGCCCAAGAGATAACATTTCCATAATGATCTGTCACACTTATTATTGTATTATTATGAGTTGCCTTGATATATGCTGTGCCATCAGGACTCACTTTTCCCTTTTTCTTCTTTCTTTTTTTTATTTGTACTTTCTTATTTGCCAACTATTCCTCCTAATATGCTAATCAAACAACTCGTTTTTTCTTAATTGCTAATTTCTTTTTACCTTTTCTGGTTCTTGAATTGTTCTTTGTATTCTGACCTCTTACAGGTAAACCTCTTCTGTGTCTGATACCTCTATAACATCCAATATCCTTTAATCTCTTAATATCCATTATAGTACCGGTTCTTGCTGATCCTTCAATAGTATAATTATCCGTAATCTCTTTTCTTATCAAAGCGATTTGATCATCATCCAATTTATTTACTCTAAGTTCCGGGTCTATTTTTGTAGCATTTAATATATTTAATGCTGATGTTCTTCCAATCCCGTAAATATAAGTTAAAGAAATTTTAACTTTTTTTTCATTAGGAATATCTACTCCAAAAAATCGTGCCAATTTATTCTCCTATTTAACCTTGTCTTTGTTTATGTTTTTTATTTTCACAAATCACTCTTACTACACCATTTCGGCGAACAATCTTGCATTTGTCACAAATCTTTTTTACTGATGTTCTAACTTTCATTTCTAATTCCTTTTATTTATATCTGTAAACTATTCTACCCTTACTAAGATCGTATGGTGACAATTCTAATGAAACCTTATCACCGGGTAAAATCTTTATAAAATGCATTCTCATTTTTCCGGAAACATGCGCCAACACTTCATGCTTATTCTCTAATTCAACTTTAAAAAATGCACTCGGTAACGCTTCTTTTATTATTCCATCAATTTTAATTGCTTTTTGTTTTGCCATAACTATCCACTTACTTTTTTATCCTCTTCTACTTTTCATCTTTCCTGATTTCATAAACCCATCATAATGACGAGTTAATAAATGAGATTCAATCTGTTGTAATGTATCCAATCCAACTCCAACCATAATAAGTAATGATGTACCACCAAAAAAACTTGCCAAGCTGTAATTAACATCAGTCGCTTTCATCAATATATATGGAAAAATAGCAACAAACGCAAGTGCAAATGAACCCGGTAAGGTCACTCTTGTCAAAATATTATCAATATATTCTGCCGTTCTTTTCCCCGGTCTAATTCCCGGTATAAATCCACCATGCTTTTTCATGTTATCTGCAACTTCCGTTGGATTAAAAGCAATAGCAGTATAAAAATATGTAAAAAATACAATTAACAATCCAAATATAATCCAATATACATAATGGTCAACATTAAAATATCTCATTCCACTTTGTAACCATTCCACATTTTCAAACCACATTCCTATTGAATTTGGAATAAAAACCAATGCTTGAGCAAAAATAATTGGCATAACCCCAGCAGTATTCACGCGTAATGGGATATGCGTTGATTGGCCACCGTATATTTTTCTACCAACAACTCGCTTAGCATACTGAACAGGTATTTTTCGTTTTCCTTGCGTTAATAAAACTACAAATGCAATAAGTACTACCATAACACCTAAAAGCAATACATCAGCAATTAAAGATCTAATTCCTTGACTTATAAGTATATATTCTTGAATTATTACTTGTGGTAAACGAGACATAATGTTTACCATAATTATTAGTGAAATTCCATTCCCGATTCCTCGTTCTGTAATCTGTTCACCGAGCCACATTAAAAATATTGTTCCAGAAGTTAATGTTAACATCGTTAACAAAGTAAAACCTATTCCCGGATAGGGAACAACCGGCATACCTTCTGCTCTTAAATTAACTAACAATCTCGAAACACCAAATGCTTGCATTGATGCTAATAACACAGTCGCATATCTTGTAATTTGCGTAATTTTCTTTCTTCCTGCTTCACCCTCTTTCTGTAATCTTTGGAAATACGGAAATACCGAACCCAAAAGTTGTATGATAATACTAGCACTAATATAGGGCATAATTCCCAGTGCAAAAACAGTTGCCTTCTTAAAAGCACCACCAGCGAACATATCATATAGTCCTAATAGAGTGTTTTGCATACTTTTTGCAGCAATTGACAAAACCTGACTATCAATTCCAGGAATTGGGATATGTGTACCAACACGAGAAATAAATAAAAGAAACAGTGTAAACAGAATCTTTTGTCTTAATTCGTGTATCTTAAATACGGATTTAAAACTTTGCATCATAATACAATTACCTTCCCATTAGCTTTTTCAATTTTTTCTTTTGCTGATTTACTAAAAGCATTTGCTTCAATCTCAATTTCCTTAGTAATTTCTCCATCGCCCAATATTTTTAATGGCAATTGAGTTTTTTTAATTAAGCCATGCTCTTTTAATACTTCTTTGTTAATTTTTTTCTTAGTTATTGTATTCAAATCTTTAACATTAACTATTTCAAAAACTTTCTTAAATCTCTTATTTGAAAATCCAAACTTAGGAATTCTTCTCTGTAACGGCATTTGACCACCTTCAAACCAACTATAATGCTTTGATCCACTTCTTGACATTGCACCATTTTCACCACGACCTGCAGTTACTCCATAACCAGAACCTTCGCCACGACCTATTCTTTTTGAATTTTTCTTATATCCCTTTGCGGGTTTTAATTTTGATAAATCCATCTATTTATACCTCCTCGACAGTTACCATATGAGATACTTTATTAACCATACCACGAATCGCATCATTATCAGGATGCTCAATAGTTCGATTAATTTTTCCTAAACCAAGTGCCATAACAGTTGCATTGATTTTTGGCTTTTGACCTATCATACTTTTAACTTGTTTTACTTTAATTTTTTTTGTTTTAGCCATTGAAAACCTCCTGCATAGTAATTCCTCTTCTCTTAGCAACAGTTACGGCATCTTCAAGTTCCATTAAACCTTTTACTGTGGCCTTCACTAAATTAAATGGATTAGGACTTCCCATAGATTTCGCCAAAATATTGCTTATTCCAACTTGTTCCATAACGGCTCTTACAGGACCACCGGCAATAATTCCTGTTCCTTCCGATGCAGGTTTTAATTGAACAATGGCAGCTCCATATTTCGCTATAATTGCAAATGGAATTGTTTCATTAATTATACTAATTTTTACAATATTTTTTTTTGCATCATCTCTGCCTTTATTTATAGCATCAATAACCTGATTTGCTTTACCAAAACCAACTCCAACATGTCCCTTGCCATCTCCTACTACAACTACGGAATTAAAACTAAATCTTCTTCCTCCAGTTACAACATTGGCCACTCGTCTAATTTTTACAACTTTCTCATCTTTTAATTCTAATTCTGATGGATTAATAGATTTCAAAATACACTTCTCCTATACTTATAATTTTAATCCGGATTCTCTACTTGCTTCTGCAAGAACTTTAACTCGTCCATGATATAAATATCCATTTCTGTCGAAAACAACCTGTTTGATTTTTTTCTCTATAGCTTTTTTCGCAATATCTTTTCCAACAGCTATACTCTTTTCACTTTTAGATTTTTTTTCTAAATCTTTTCGTAATTCTTTAGAAAATGATGATGATGAAACAATTATATTACCATTTGTATCATCAACTATTTGTGCACTGATATTTATGTTACTTCTATACACAACCATTCTTGGTCGCTCGGTTGTGCCAAAAATTTTCTTCTTAATTCTATTTTTTTTTCTTAATCTTGCTAATCTTTTTTTCTTATTTCTATCTCTCATAAATCAAACCCTTAATTTGTTTTAACATTATCCGGTTGTTGTTGCAGCCATTTTACCAGCTTTCTTGTGGATAATTTCATCACTATATTTTATTCCCTTTCCCTTATATGGTTCCGGTGGTCGCAAAGATCTTACTTTCGCTGCAACTTCACCAACTTTTTGCTTATTTATTCCCATAACAGTAATTACATTTCCTTTTCCAACCTTGAAAGCAACTCCATGTGGTGAATCAATTAATATCTGATGAGAATATCCTATTGTAAAAAGAAGGTGTGAACCATTACCAAGTAATTCTACTGAATATCCTACACCTATTAATTTTAATTCTTTTTCATATCCCTTAAGTACACCAACTACCATATTGTTAATCAATGACCTTGTCAGACCATGCAATGACTTGTGTTTTTTTGAATCCGATGGTCGTTTTACTAAAATATTACCATCTTCAACAACGACTTGCAAATCATCATGAATTTTTAGCACCTCTTCACCAACCGGCCCTTTCAAAGTAATTGTCTTTCCTTTTATTCCAACCTTAACATCTTTAGGTATCTCAATTATTTTTTTTCCAATTCTTGACATAGTTTATCCTTTATTACCAAATTTTACATAAATATTCACCACCAATATTCTTTTTCCGAGCTTCTTTGTCGGTCATAATACCGGATGATGTTGATAAAATAGCAATCCCCAATCCATTTCTAACTCTTGGAATATTATTGCTATTTACATATATTCTTAAACTTTCTTTACTAACTCTATCTAATTCATAAATTACAGGTCTGCCATCACTCTGATATTTTAAAAACAACCTTAAAACACCCTGCTTATTATCTTCAATTAAAACTACATCTTTAATGTAACCCTTATCTTTCAAAATCAAAGAAATTTTTGCTTTTATTTTACTTGCAGGTATCTCTACCCATTTTTGTCGCACCATACATGCATTTCTAATTCTTGTTAAATAATCTGCTATAGGATCTATCATAATTTTTTTCCTTTTTTACCAACTTGCTTTTGTTATTCCTGGAATTTCGCCATTCAATGCCATTTCTCTGAAACACATTCTACATAAACCGAATTTCTTATATACAGCTCTTGGCCGTCCACATTTAGAACATCTCGTATATTTTCTTGTTGAAAATTTCGGTTCTTTTTTTGATTTCTCTATTAATGATTTCTTTGCCATAATATAGATTATTCCTTATCTTTTTTTTGAATTATTGGAAACCCAAATGCTAATAGAAGTTTATGTGCTTCTTCATCATTATCGGCATTTGTAGTTATTGAAATATTCATTCCTCTTACTTGATCTATTTTATCATAATCAATTTCCGGAAAGATTATTTGTTCTGTAAGCCCAAATGAATAATTACCATTACCATCAAATGATTTATTGGATAGTCCGGTAAAATCTTTTATTCTCGGAATTGCAATACTTACTAATCTATCAAAAAATTCATACATTCTATTTTTTCTTAAAGTAACCATTAATCCAACAGAATCACCTTTTCTAATATTAAAATTACTAATTGCTTTTTTTGCTTTTGTCAATACAGGTTTTTGACCTGTTATTTTTGTTATATCATTAACAGTATTTTCAATTTGTTTTGGATCGTCTTTTATGTCATTAAATCCTACACTTATTGTAATCGCTGTTATTCTTGGAATATCCATAATGTTCTTATATCCGAACTCTTTCTTCATATATGGAATAATTTCCTTTCTATATTTAGTTATAAATCTTGGTGTTAGTTTAGTCATAATTCTTATTTCCCTTCAGCTACCATTTCGCCTGTTTTTTTTGAATATCGCACTTTCTTTCCATCATCTAATATTTTTATCCCTGTTCGACTCTCTTTGCCATTAATAACTAACATTACATTAGATGCATGAATTGTGCCCTCTTTTTCAATTATGCCACCTTGCTGATTTTGTTGACTTGGTTTTGTATGTCTTTTTAATAAATGAACTCCCTCAACAACAACTCTATTGCTATCAATGATTACCTTTAAAACCTTTCCTTTTTTGCCTTTATCCTTTCCAGAAAGAATTTTGACAATATCATTTTTCTTAATATGCACTTCCTAACTCCTTTTATAATACTTCAGGTGCCAATGACACGATTTTCATAAAATGATTTTCTCGTAATTCCCTCGCTACCGGTCCAAAAATACGAGTACCGTTTGGTTCACCTTGTTCGTCTATCAATACAGCAGCATTCTCATCAAATCTTATATATGTTCCATCTTTTCTGCCAATTTCTTTCTTTGTTCTCACTATTACCGCCCTACTAACTTCACCTTTTTTTACTGCACCTTTTGGCAATGCTTTTTTAACAGAAACAACAATAACATCACCAATTGTAGCATATCGCCTTCTAGTTCCACCAAGCACTTTAATACACTGCACCTGTTTTGCACCGGTATTATCTGCAACTTTTAATCTACTCTCTACCTGAATCATCTCAAACTGCCTCTTATTTTTTAATTATTAGCCGATTTGTCAATAACTTCTAACAACCGCCAATGTTTGTTTTTACTAATTGGTCTGCACTCTATAATTTTAACTTCATCTCCGATTTTAGAAATATTTTTTGGATCATCTACCATAAATTTACTCTTTCTATTCATATATTTCCCTATTCGAGGATGTTTAATTATTCTTGTAACTAAAACTACAATAGTGTTATCCATTTTATCGCTAACTACTTTTCCAACTCTTGTTTTGTTATTTTCAGATGCCATAAATATTTTCCCTATTCCCTAATTCCATTATGAAATTCTTTTATTATTGTTCTTAATTGTGCTATTTCTCTTCTTACATTTTTTAATCTTATTGGATTATCTAACTGTTGTAATGAATGTTGAAACTGCAGATTCATTAATGCATCTTGAACATCAGATAATTTTATTTCAGCTTCTTCTAATTTTAATTCTTTTAATTCACTTTTCTTTAACATTATACTCCATACTCCCTTCTAGTAACCAATTTTGCTTTTATCGGTAATTTATCCGTAGCTAATCTCACAGCACGCTTCGCACTTTTTTCATCTACTCCATCAAACTCAAAAATTATTCTGCCGGGTTTAATAACGGCAACCCAAAATTCAGGTCCGCCCTTACCTTTACCTTGTCTTGTTTCCAATGGTTTTTTACTAACCGGTTTATGTGGAAACACTCTGATCCACATTTTACCTGTTTTTCTAACAACTCTTGCAATTGAAACACGAGCAGCTTCTATCTGTCTGCTTGTAATCCAACCGTTTCCTAAAGCTTTTAGCCCATATTGGCCAAAATTTACTTCAGATCCACGAATGGCATTCCCCTTCATTCTGCCTCTGTGTTGTCTTCTATATTTTACTTTTCTTGGTGTTAACATATCATAACCTTATAATAAATAATTTTTTATTTCGTTTGTTCTTCGCCATTACAAATCCATACTTTCACTCCAATACAACCATAAGAAGTAAAAGAAGTAACACTTGCATAATCAATATTTGCTCGTAAAGTATGTAGTGGCACCTTGCCTTCATGTGCATTTTCGACTCTCGCCATTTCAGCACCGCCTAATCTTCCTGCTAACCGAATTTTTATTCCATCAGCTCCCATTCGCATTGTGCTTTGGATCGATTGCTTCATCACTCTTCTAAATGACATTTTTTTCTTTAACTGATTGGCAATATTTTCACCTACTATATAGGCATCTAATTCAGGTCTTTTTATCTCTACAACATTCACTTGAACATTTAGTTGTGTCAATTTTTTAATTTCTTCTCGCAACTTATCAACTTCTTTACCTTTTGAACCGATGACAAGTCCGGGTCTTGCAGTGCTAATTTCAAGCGTAATTAATTTTGATGTTCTTTGAATTTCAATTTTGGAAATACTGGCATCTCTTAATCTTTGTTTAATATATTTTCTTAACATACTATCTTCACTTATCTTGGCTGCAAAATTTCTTTCATCAAACCAATTAGATTTCCAGGTTTTTGTAACTCCTAATCTGAATCCATAAGGATGTGTTTTTTGACCCAATTCTTACTCCTTTGTTCCAATATTATTATTTTCATTATTCGGTAAACCAACTTCAATTGTCAAATGACAAGAATGTTTTCTGATAAAATATGCTCTTCCCATTGCTCGTGGTCTTATTCTTTTCGTATTTCGTCCAGTTGGACCCTTTGTTACATAAGCTAATTTTACTACTAATTCGTCAGGATTAATATTTCCATCGTCATCTTTATTCAAAATATTCGATACTGCCGAATGAATAACATTTTCTGTAATCTTTGCAGATTTTTGTGGCATAAAATGTAGTGTATTCAATACTTGATCTACTTTTTTACCTCGAATTTCGTCTAACAGTGGCTTAATTTTTTTCGCACTTTGCTTGACATACTTATTTACTGATCTACCTTCCATTATATATTATTCCTTTCTTTTTCCTTTAATTTATTCTTTTTCAAGTTTCGATCCACCTTTTGAATGTCCTCTAAACATTCTGGTCGGTGAAAATTCCCCTAACTTGTGTCCAACCATATTTTCAGTAATATATACAGGTATAAATTTTTTCCCATTATGCACGGCAAAAGTTATACCAACAAAAGTAGGTATAATCATTGATCTTCTTGACCATGTTTTTATAACTTGTTGCTTACTTGATTTTGACATCTTTTCAACTTTCTTTTCCAATTTCGGATCAATGTATGGCCCTTTTTTTATAGATCTTGACATAAATTTTATCCTCTTCTCTTATTCTTCTTTTTTCTTCGACTTACAATATACTTATCCGCACTGTTCTTCTTCTTTCTTGTCTTATATCCCTTAGTTGGTTTTCCCCAAGGAGTTCTTGGATGACCTCCACCCGAACTTCTACCTTCTCCACCACCCATAGGATGATCTACTGGATTCATTGCAACTCCACGAACTTTAGGTCGTTTTCCTTTCCATCTATTTCTGCCGGCTTTTCCTATAACAACTTTATTATAATCACTATTTCCAACTTTACCAAGAGTAGCAAAACACTCTTGTAAAATTTTTCTTACTTCACCCGACGGCATCTTTAATGATACATATTTTCCTTCACTTGCTAATATTTTTGCTCCCATACCAGCACCTCTAGCAATTTGTCCACCTTTACCAGGTTTCATTTCAATATTATGAACGGTATATCCTGATGGAATATTTTTTAATTTTAATGTATTCCCAATTTTGATGGGTGCATTTTCACTTGATATAATTTTGTCTTTTACTTTTAAAGTATCAGGTGCTAATATATATCTTTTTTCTCCATCTTCATATACCAGTAAAGCAATATTTGCAGACCTGTTTGGGTCATACTCAATTGCTGTGACTTTAGCGGATATATCGAATTTGTTTCTTTTGAAATCTATTATACGATATTTTCTTTTATGTCCACCACCTCTTCTTCGGCTGGTAATTCTACCATTATTATTTCTTCCACCACTCGATTTTTTTGACTTAGTTAATCTTTTTTCTGAAGGTTTCTTTGTTATCTCGTCAAACACTAATGTGGTTTTAAAACGAGTTGTTGGTGTTTTTGGTTTATATTTCTTAATTGCCATTTCTATTTCCCATAATTTAAGTTGCTAAATCGCTATCAAATAAATCTATTTTCTGATCTTTTCTTACTGTAACTATTGCCTTTTTCTTTCTGGAAGTATTTCCTGAAGTTCTAATTACTTTACCACCACTTCTAATGGTTAATTCTTTATTCTTACCAATCTGATTTATTACTGCTACTTTTTCCACTTTAACATCAAATCTTTCTTCGATAGCTTTTTTAATCTGAATTTTATTGCTTCGCCTATCTACTTGAAATGCATACTTATTTTGTGTATCAGAAAGTGTAGTAATCTTTTCTGTCAAAATCGGTTTTTGAATAATTTGTTTTTTTCTCAAATTCAATTTTTCACCTATTTTCCCCATAGAGAATTAATTTTCTCTATTGCTTCTTTTTCTATTAGTAGTACTTCATTATCAATAATATCATAAGCCGATACAAAACTGGCTTTAGATAAAAATAATTTTGCTATATTTTGTGATGCTAATAAAACATTGTCATCAAATTCATTTACAAGAATAGTGATTTTTTTCTTGTATATATCTAAATTCTTTAATATTGTGACTAATTCTTTTGTTTTATTGGTTTTTAATTTGATAGAATCAATTACTATTATCTCTTTATCTTTTAACTTGTAACTAAAAGCACTTTTCCTTGCTAATGTTTTCAATTTTTTTGTTAATTTTTTATGATATTTATGTGGTGTTGGACCAAAAGTTGTTCCACCGCCTACCCATATAGGAGAACGGTTACTTCCGGCACGAGCCATTCCACTACCTTTTTGTTTCCTCGGTTTGCGACCACCACCACTCACTTCGCCTTTTGTTTTTGTTTTGTGAGTACCTTGTCTCATATTCGACAATTCCGCATTTACAGCAAGATATAAAGAGTGATCATTTGGTTCAATCTTAAATACTGCCGGAGACATTTCTACTTTTTCGCTAATTTTATTTCCGTTGATATTTACAACATCGTGTTTCATTATTATACCTTTGCCTTAATAACTTTTACAATACTATTTTTTGCACCAGGAATAGAACCCTTCACAAATAATAAATTTTCTTCTTTATTAATTTTTACAACTTCCAAATTCATCATAGTAATCTGTTCATCACCCGTATGTCCACCCATCTTCATTCCTTTCCAAACTCTTGATGGATCAGAACTTGCTCCAATAGAACCAGGTGCTCTCAATCTATCTTTTTGACCATGAGTTGCTTGTCCACCATGAAATCCATGTCTTCTCATAACACCTTGAAAACCTTTTCCTTTTGAAATACCGGTTACTTTAACTCTCTTACCAATCTCAAATGTGTCAACTCTTATTTCATCACCTACTTTGTATTTCTCATCTTCCAGTAAATTAAATTCTTTTAATACTTTTAGTGATTTTCCTGCTTTTTTTAAATGTCCAAGTTTTGCTTTGTTCAATCTTTTTTCTTTTGCTTCACCAAATCCTAATTGAATTGATGAATAACCATCAATTTCTTCAGTTTTTATCTGTGTAATAAAGCATGGACCTGCTTCAATAACAGTAACTGGAATGCTATCACCATTCTCATTGAATATTCTTGATTGACCTAATTTTTTCCCTATTATTCCTTCCACAATTTACACCTTTATTTCTATATCTACACCAGCTGGCAAATCTAACTTCATTAATTCATCAATTGTCTTTGTAGTCGTGTTTAGTATTTCAACAATTCTCTTATGTACTTTCATTTGAAACTGTTCTCTCGCTTTCTTATTTACATGTGGTGATTTCAAAACAGTATATAACTTTCTCGATGTTGGCATTGGTATTGGCCCTGATATTACTGCACCTGTCGCTTTTGCTTTTCTCACTATTTTCTCTGTTGACTTATCCAATAAACTATGGTCATAAGATTTTAGTGCTATTTTAATTTTTTGTCCAGCCATTATTTATTCCTTTTTACTCAATAATTTCAGTTACAACTCCGGCACCTACCGTTCTACCACCTTCACGAATAGCAAATCGTAATTCTTTATCCATTGCTATCGGTTCGCCCAATTTTACTGTGATATCTACATTATCTCCGGGCATTACCATCTCTCTACCTTCAGGTAAAAATATCTCTCCCGTCACATCTGTTGTACGAAAATAAAACTGTGGTCGATATCCTTTCATAAATGGTGTGTGACGACCGCCTTCTTCTTTCTTTAATACATATATAGATGCTTTAAATTCTTTATGGGGTGTGATTGATTTAGGGGCTGCTACTACCATTCCGCGTTTTAAATATTCTTTGTCTATTCCGCGAAGCAATATTCCAGCATTATCACCAGCTTGACCTTCGTCTAATAATTTACGAAACATCTCTATTCCAGTCACTACTGTACTCTTGGTCTCTTCTTCTATTCCTACTAATTCTACTTTATCACCTATATGAACTATCCCTCTTTCTATTCTACCGGTTCCTACTGTGCCACGGCCGGTAATTGAAAATACATCTTCTATTGGCATCAAGAATGGCTTGTCAACATCACGCTCTGGTTCTTTGATAAATTCATCTACTGCTTTCATTAAGTCAAATATGCATTTTGTCTTCTCAGCATCATCAGGATTGTTTAATGCTTCTAATGCACTTCCGCGTATTATAGGTGTGTCATCTCCACTAAAATCATATTCGTCTAATAATTCACGCAATTCCATCTCTACTAAATCTAATAACTCATCATCATCTACCATATCTACTTTATTCATAAATACTACTATCGATGGTACATTTACCTGTTTTGCCAACAATACATGTTCGCGTGTCTGAGGCATTGGGCCATCGGCTGCACTTACTACTAATATCGCTCCATCCATCTGAGCAGCACCGGTTATCATGTTCTTTATATAATCTGCATGACCCGGACAATCTACATGAGCATAATGTCTGTTTTCTGTATTGTATTCAACATGTGCTGTAGCTATCGTGATACCACGCTCTTTCTCTTCAGGGGCATTATCTATACTATCAAATGAACGGATATCACCCTTACCTGATGCTTTATTTAATACATAGGTTATTGCTGCTGTTAATGTTGTCTTACCATGATCTACATGCCCTATCGTACCGATATTTACATGTGGTAAACTTCTATCATATTTCTCTTTTGCCATCTTTATCTCCTATACTTTTCCATATATTTTTTCTAACAATTTATCTTCTATTAATTTTGGTACTTGCTGATAATTATCCGACTGCATTGAAAATATTGCTCTACCTTGAGTAATTGACCTCAAATCTGTGGAATAACCAAACATCTTAGCAAGCGGAACATTTGCATTCACAACTTGAACATCATTTTTGGGATTTATTCCTTTTATATTTCCTCTGCGAGATGATATATCGCCCATGACATCACCCAAATATTGTTCCGGAACTGTCACTTCTAAATCCATAATCGGCTCCAACAACATTGGTCCTGCTTTTTTGATTGCTTCTTTCACTGCTAACGATCCTGCAACTTTAAAAGCCATTTCAGATGAGTCAACTTCGTGATAAGAACCGTCGGTTAATTCAATTGCCACATCTTGCACTTCATATCCTGCTAAAACACCGGATTTAATTGCTTCTTGTATTCCTTTATCTACCGATGAAATATATTCTTTCGGAATAGCTCCACCTTTTATTTTGCTTTCAAATGAATATCCAACACCTCTTTCATTTGGAGAAACTGTCATCACAACATGAGCATATTGTCCTTTTCCACCCGTCTGTTTTACGAATTTTTTATTTATTTCAACTTTTTTACTTATCGCTTCTTTATATGCAACCTGCGGACTTCCGACATGTGCCTTCACATTAAATTCTCTTTTTAATCTGTCAACAATAATCTCTAAATGTAATTCTCCCATCCCCCAAATAATAGTTTGTCCGGTTTCTGTATCACTTTTTATTTGGAAAGTTGGATCTTCGTCAGATAATTTCGTCAACCCGTCAAATAATGCTTCTTGATCTGCCTTTGATGCCGGCTCTATTGCAACACTAATTACAGGATCAGGAAAAATCATTTCCTCTAAAATAACATTACATTTTTTACTAACAAGTGTATTACCTGTTTGAGTGTGTCTTAATCCAATCACTGCAACAATATCCCCAACAAATGCTTGATCCAAATCCTCTCTCTTATTAGCATGCATTTTTAATATTCTTGCTACTCGTTCTTTTCTACCATTAATCGTGTTATAGATATATTCGCCAGATTTTAGCACACCTGAATATATTCTCAAGTAAGTTAATTTTCCAACATAAGGATCAGTCATAATTTTGAAAGCTAATGCAACCATTGGCCCATCAACATTCGGCTTAACAATTATACTTTTTTCCGTAATAGAATCCATGCCTTCGATATCTTTAACATCAAGAGGTGATGGCAAATAACTAACTATCGCATTTAATACCTCTTGAATTCCTTTATTTTTAAAAGCAGAAACTGCAATTACCGGAACAATGTCTCCCTTCAGAGTACCTTCCCTTATAGCATTTTTAATTTCTTCAACATTCAACTCTTTCCCTTCTAGGTACTTTTCTAACAGTCCGTCATTATATGAAGCGACTTCTTCTAACAAGTGATATCTGTGTTTTTCAACTACCTCCGCCATATCTTTCGGAATATCACCATATTCAAATTTAGCTCCTAACGAATCATTATTATATATAATTGATCTCATGTTGATTAAATCAACGATTCCGGTAAACAATTCACCCGAACCAATTGGTAGAAAAACCGGTAATGGATTTGATTTTAATCTCTCTTTTATCATATCGATTACAGAATAAAAATCAGCACCAGTTCTGTCCATTTTATTTATAACGGCAATTCGTGGAACATTATATTTATTTGCCTGTCGCCATACTGTTTCCGACTGTGGTTCCACTCCACCAACGGCACAAAAAAGTGCAACTGCACCATCCAATACTCGCAACGCTCTTTCAACTTCAGCTGTAAAATCCACATGTCCCGGAGTATCTATTATATTAATTCTGTTTTTACCCCATTCACATGTAGTCGCTGCAGATGTTATAGTAATTCCTCTTTCTCTTTCTTGACTCATCCAATCCATTACAGCATTACCATCATGAACTTCGCCAATACGATGCGAACGACCTGTATAATATAAAATTCTTTCAGTAGTAGTCGTTTTACCGGCATCTATATGAGCCATAATTCCGATATTTCGTATTTTTGATAATTGCTGTGGTTTCATTTTCTCTTTTTATTCCTTAACCGAATTGTGCAAATGCTTTATTTGCTTCCGCCATTCTGTGTACATCTTCTCTTTTCTTGATTGCTCCACCTTCACTTTTTGAAGCATCCATCATTTCACTTGCGATTTTTTCTGCCATACTTGTTCCCTTTCTTGCATTTGCATATTGTATAATCCATCTCATCGCAAGTGCATATCTTCTATTATGACGAACTTCAATTGGTACCTGATAAGTAGCTCCACCAATTCTTTTTGATTTTATCTCTAATACCGGTGCAACATTATCTAATGCTTTCTGAAATAACTCAATACTATCTGCTTTAGTTTTTTCTCTTATGATATCCAATGCATCATAAATAATTTTTTCAGCAACACCTTTTTTTCCATGAACCATCAAATTATTAATAAATTTTGAAATGATTTTCGAATTGTATTTAGGATCAGCTAACACTTCTCTTTTTTCCGGTCTATTTCTTCTTGACATTTATAATTTCCTTATTTAGGTTTTTTTGCACCGTAGCGAGATCTGCTACTTTTTCTATCAACAACACCTGCTGTATCTAATGTACCGCGAATGATATGATATCTAACTCCCGGTAAATCTTTTACACGGCCACCCTCTATCAATACAATCGAGTGTTCTTGTAAATTATGGCCTTCTCCGGGAATATACGCACTAACTTCTAATCCACTTGTTAAACGAATACGAGCTACCTTTCTCAAAGCAGAATTTGGTTTCTTTGGTGTAGTTGTATATACACGAGTACAAACTCCTCGTTTTTGAGGACTTCCCTTAAGTGCTCTCACTTTATGTTTCTTCACAATTTTCTTTCTCTTCTTTCTAACCAATTGGTTTATAGTTGGCATAATTTCCTCATTTTTATAATAGCCGATAAGTATAACATATTTTTTTTCCAATAGCAACTATTTTTTTTCATTTTGTTTTTTTATTCTCTTGCTTCTATCATCTCAATTTCTTCATCATTTTCTTCTTTTATCTCCGGCTCTTTTACAATAATATTCCTATTTTTATACTGACCGGTTCCAGCAGGAATAAGTCGTCCCATAATTATATTTTCTTTTAATCCTGTCAAATAATCAACTTTCCCCATAACCGCTGCATCAGAAAGTACTCTTGTTGTTTCTTGAAATGATGCTGCAGAAATAAAACTTTCTGTGTTTAATGATGCTCTTGTAATTCCTAATAATAAATTTTCAAATGTGGCCGGTTTTGCATCTTTGTATTTAGCTTTTGTTTTTATACTTTTTTCAGAATTAATTTCTTTCATTTTATCAAAAGAATATAATTTTCCTACCTCTAATTCCGTATCTCCACCTTCAGTAATCAACACTTTATTTCTAATATCATCATTAATTTGATGAACTTCTTGTCGATTTACTCTATCACCATTTAAAAAATTCGTATTCCCCGGATCATCTATTTGAACTTTTTGCAACATTTGTCTAACAATTACCTCAATGTGTTTATCATTAATGCTCACACCTTGCAATCTATAAACATGTTGTATTTCATTCAATAGATATTTTTGAACCTCGAATATACCGCTAATTTCTAATATTTTTCTTGGTGGGATAGTTCCATCACAAAGTGCTTCGCCTGCATGAATATAATCGCCATCATGAATTAATATATGTTTTCCAGGTGGAATTCTATATGTATAAACTTCACCAATTTCATTTTTAACTCTTAATGTCTGAACTCCATGAGTAAGTTTGTCAAAAAAGACATATCCATCTACTTCACTAACAATTGCTTCGTTTTTTGGATTTCTTGCTTCAAATAATTCTGACACTCTCGGCAATCCACCGGTTATATCATTACTTTGTGCTCCATCTTTAGATTTCTTTGCTAATGTCTGACCTTCAATTACTGAATCGCCATCTTTAACAATAATAGAAGCATGTTCCGGCATATTAATAGGTTTGCCAATCATATTTTCATTTTTATCTATAATTGCAATACGAGCAGTTTTGTCTCTATCCTTTGAAGCTATTATTTGTTGCTCTTTGTGACCTAAAGAATCCATAACTTCTGCAACTGTAACATTTTTAATGAAATCTATATATTTAACTTTCCCTTTATATCTTGATACAATATGGGCACTATATGCATCCCAATCATATAATGCTAATTCAGGAGTTACTTTTTCTCCATCTTTAACATTTATTGTTGCACCTTGAGGGACAGTATATGAAATTATTTCTCTATTATTTTTATCAATAATTTTTATCTTTCCATTTCGAGTTAAAACAATATTTAATGTCCCTTTTGAAATTTTTAAATTATTTGAAAAAACTACAATGCCTTCATATCTTGCCAATTGATGGGATTCTTCAATCAATCTACTTGCTGTTCCACCAATATGAAATGTTCTCAATGTCAACTGAGTTCCTGGTTCTCCAATGGACTGAGCAGCCATAATACCAACAGCTTCACCTGTATTTACCAAATTATTTGTTGCTAAATTTCTTCCGTAACATTTTTTACAAACTCCAACTTTTGCTTCACAAGTTAGAACTGATCTAATTCTTACTGACTCAACATTACTATTATTAATTTTATGAGCGACTTCCTCTTCCATCATTTCATCTGCTTCTATAAACACTTCATCCGTTAAAGGGTCTATCACATCATCTAATGCAATTCTTCCGTTAATTCTTTCAAAAAGTGTTTCAATTTCACTATCACCCTCAACCAATCTTTTTACTTCAATGCCATTAATTGTTCCACAATCATCTTGACGAATAACAACATCTTGGGCAACATCGACTAATCTACGCGTTAAATATCCTGCATCGGCAGTTTTTAGAGCCGTATCAGATAAACCTTTACGAGCTCCATGAGTTGAAATAAAATATTCTAATACCGACAACCCTTCTTTAAAATTCGAAATAATAGGTGTCTCAATAATTTCTCCAATTCCGCCACTCATTGCTTTTTGAGGTTTATTCATCAATCCCCTCATTCCTGCCAATTGTTTAATTTGATCTTTCGACCCTCTCGCACCGGAATCAGACATAATAAATACTGGATTAAATCCTTCATCATCTTTTTGTAGCACACTATTCATTGAGATCTGTACTTCATCTGTAGTTTTTGACCATGCATCAATTACTTTATTATATCTTTCATTTTCTGTTATAACACCTTTTTTTCTTTTCGCATTTATTTTGTCAACAATCTTTTGTGTTTTTTTAATTATTTCAAATTTATCTTCTGGAATATGAATATCATCAATAGCAATTGATACTCCAGATTTTGTAGCATAATAGAATCCAAGATCTTTTAATTTATCTAAAAACTCTATAGTTCTATCTTTCCCAGCAAGTGTTATTGAATCGGTAACAATACTCTCAATTTTCCTTTTGGTTATCAATTCATTATAAAAAGGTAATTCTTTAGGAACAATACTATTTAAAATAATTCTACCCATAGTAGTTTCAATTATTTTTCCATCTATTAAAATTTTAACTCCGGCAAGTATCCCTACTCTTTCATTATCAAATGCAAACAAAGCTTCATCAATCGATGAAAAAATAAGTCCTTCTCCCTTCTGATTTGATTTTATACCAGTAATAAAATAAATACCTAAAACCATGTCTTGAGTAGGAGTTGTAATCGGATTTCCACTTGCAGGATGTAATATATTATTGCTTGATAACATTAACATTTTTGATTCAACTATCGCTTCATAAGAAAGAGGTAAGTGAACTGCCATTTGATCTCCATCAAAATCGGCATTAAATGCAGAACAAACTAATGGATGTAATCTGATGGCTTTACCATCTACCAAAACTGGTTGAAATGCTTGAATTCCTAATCTATGTAATGTTGGGGCTCTATTTAATAAAACCGGATAATCTTTAACGACATATTCTAAAAGTTTCATCACCTCTTTATCTCTTTGATCAACCATAAGTTTTGCAATTTTTGGTGTATCTGCTTTTCCACGGATTAATAATTCATGAATTAAATGTGGTTTCCATAATTCCGTTGCCATCAATTTTGGAATTCCACATTGATGAAGCTTTAATTCCGGACCCACTACGATTACTGACCTTCCGGAATAATCTACTCGTTTTCCTAACAAATTTTGACGAAATCTACCCTCTTTTCCATTCAACATATCACTAAGTGATTTTAGAGGTCGTCTTGTTCCGGATCTTACGGCAGTTCTTCTCCGTTTATTATCAAACAATGAATCTACTGCTTCTTGTAACATTCGTTTTTCGTTTCTTAAAATAACATCAGGAGCTTTAATACTAATTAATTGTTTTAATCTATTATTCCTAATTATTACTCTACGATATAAATCGTTTAAATCAGATGCTGCAAATCTTCCGCCTTCCAATGGAACTAATGGCCGTAATTCAGGTGGAATAACAGGTAGCACCTTTAATACCATATTCTCCGGTCTATTCAGATGTAGCATATCTGACTCATCTTCCTGATGTCTAAATGCCTTAACAATTTTCAATCTTTTTACTATTGCACTTTTTTCTGTTTTTGACTTTGTTTTTTCTAATCTATCTTGCAATTCGATAAGTAGTTTATTAACATCAATTTCTTTCAGTATTTCATCTATTGCCTCTGCACCTGTTTTTGCAACAAATAAATCTTCATCTGCAATTTTATCCTTAGCATTTTCTCCAAACTCAAGCGATAAATCAAAATAAATATCCTCATCTATTATTTCATAACGAGTTAATGGTCTATCATCCTTTCCCTCTTCAATCTTCGCTTTTCCAGGTTGAAGTACAATGTAACTTTCATAATAGATAATCTGTTCTAATTTTTTCGCAGAAATTCCTAATAAATGTCCCAATTTTGAAGGTATAGATTTCAAATACCATATATGAACTACGGGAACTGCCAAAGTAATGTGTCCCATTCGTTCACGACGAACTTTTTTTTGTGTTACTTCAACTCCACATCTATCACACACAATTCCTTTGTATCTAATCCTTTTATATTTTCCACAATGGCATTCCCAATCCTTAACAGGGCCGAATATTTTTTCACAAAACAATCCATCTTTTTCAGGTTTATAAGAACGATAATTAATTGTTTCCGGCTTTAGTACTTCTCCTCGAGATTTATTTAATATCGATTCTGGAGAAGATAGTTTAATTATTATCTTACTAAACTCTTTATTTGCGTGCATATCTTTTTTATATGTTAAATTCAAAATTAATCCTTACTATTAGATTTAATTATATCATTTCTACTTCAATACCTAAACCTTGCAATTCTCTTAAAAGAACATTAAACGATTCAGGAATTCCATATTCTGGTAAATTTTCACCTTTAACTAAAGCATTATATACCTTAGTTCTTCCATCAACATCATCTGATTTGACTGTCAACACCTCTTGCAGAGTATGAGCCGCACCATAAGCTTCTAATGCCCAAACTTCCATTTCACCAAATCGCTGTCCACCCATTTGTGCTTTTCCACCTAATGGTTGTTGAGTAATTAGTGAATATGGACCGGTTGACCTTGCATGCAGTTTATCTTCAATCATATGACCTAATTTCATCATATAAATATATCCAACCGCCACTACTTTACTAATTTGATCACCGGTTTTTCCATCAAACAATATACTTTTCCCACTTTCCGGTAATCCGGTTTTTTTCATAATTGCTTGAATTTCTTTATATGTCGCACCATCAAAAACAGGTGTCTCAAAATATGTATTTAACTCTTTTGCGGCCCAACCCAACATCGTCTCATAAAGTTGCCCAAGATTCATTCTTGAAGGAACTCCAAGTGGATTTAAAATAATATCAACAGGTGTTCCATCAGGTAAATATGGCATATCTTCTTCAGGAACAATAATTGAAACAACACCTTTATTTCCATGACGACCGGCCATTTTATCACCAACTTGAACCTTTCTTTTGTTAGCAATATATACTTTCGCTAAATTTAAAACTCCTGGTTGTAAATCATCACCGGCTTTTATTTTATATTTCTCATTTTCTAAATCATCTCTTTTTTCTTTTATCTTATTGCGAAAATTCACAATTAATGTGTTAACATTTTTATATTTATTTTTGTTTTTTATCCAAGGTTTTTCTAAGTCAACAATCCTTAAATCAATATCTATAAAAAATTCTTCGCTCCATTTACTATTTTTTGCAAGTAGTGAATTTCCTGCCTTGCCTTTTACTCCTTGACACTTTTCGTCTTTAAGAATAGCAACCATTTTCTCAGCAAAAGCTTTTCGAATTCTTGCTAATTCCATCTCAAAGTTCTTTTCCATTTTTTTAATGAGTATTGCCTCTTCCTTTCTAGAACTTTTACCTTTTCTGCTAAAAAGTTTTGTGTCAACTACTGTACCTTTAGTACCATGCTTAACTCTTTTTGACGCATCTTTTACATTACTTGCCTTTTCGCCAAAAATAGCTCTTAATAGTTTTTCCTCTTGTGTTGGATCAGTTTCACCTTTTGGCATCACTTTTCCTATTATGATATCATCTTCTTTCACCTTTGCACCGATACGAATAATTCCATCTTCACCAAGATCCTTAGTTGCCTCTTCTGAAACATTTGGAATTTCACGAGTTAATTCTTCGCCACCCATTTTGGTCTGTCTAACTTCAAGTTCAATTTCTTTAACATATATTGAGGTAAACACATCATCTTTTACTAATCTTTCACTAAGAATAATGGCATCTTCATAGTTATATCCATACCAAGGCATAAACGCAACTAATACATTTCTTCCTAAAGCCAATTCACCTCTATCAGTAGAAATACCATCAGCAATAGGTTCACCGATTTTTACCTTCTGTCCCTGCTTTACCAATGGTGTTTGATTTATTGCAGTATTTTGATTCGTTCTCTTATACTTTTTTAATTTATATTCAACTCTACCTTCATTATCAACAAAATCTAATTTATCAAAAGATTTTGTTTTTATTTTTATATTCCCTGCATCAACATATTCTACAACCCCATCTACATCAGAAGTTAACACGGCTCTGCTATCAATAGCCACTTTTCTTTCCAAACCGGTTCCGACATAAGGTGTCTTCGGAAATAATAATGGAACTGATTGCCTCTGCATATTACTTCCCATTAATGCACGGTTAGCATCATCATTTTCTAAAAAAGGAATAACACTTGCGGCTGCACTTACCATCTGAACAGGATTTACATCCATATAATCAATATTTTCAGGTTCCACTACTGGATAATCCGCTTCATGACGACATTTAATTGCATTGTTTTTAAATTCACCATCATCTTTTAATTCTGCATTAGCTTGAGCAATAACATTACGATCTTCATCATCTGCGGATAGATATTCAACATCATCAGATACTACTATTTTACCATTATTTTCAGTAACTTTTCTGTATGGACTCTCTATAAATCCTAATCTATTAATAACAGCATAACTCGCCAATGAAGAAATAAGACCAATATTTGGACCTTCAGGAGTTTCGATAGGGCATAATCTTCCATAATGAGTATAATGAACATCACGAACCTCAAAACCAGCTCGTTCTCTTGTCAATCCACCAGGTCCTAAAGCAGATAACCTTCGCTTATGAGTCAATTCTGCCAAAGGATTTGTCTGATCCATAAATTGTGACATTTGAGATGTTCCAAAAAAAGTATTTATCACAGAGGTAATTATTCTACTATTAACTAAATCAGATGGAGTCAACTCTTCTGCTTTATTGACATTCATTCTATCGCGAATAGTTCTTGCCATTCTCATAAAAGAGATAGAAAATTGTTCACTTAGTTGCTCACCAACTGTCTTAATTCTTCTATTACCAAGATGATCGATATCATCAGATAACTTATCACCTCGTCTCATATTAATTAGATATTGAATAATATAAATCAAATCTTCTTGAGTAATAACCGTACTTTTAGTTTCAGTATCAAAATTAAATTTCTTATTCATTCTGTAACGACCAACTTCGCCCAAATCATATTTTTTTGGACTAAAGAACAATCTTTCAACAAATTTATCGGCAATTTCCAAAGATGGCGGTTCACCATTCTTTAAATTTCTGTAAAGATAAATAAGTGCATCTTCTTTAGTTGGACCACCCTCTTCTAACCGTTCTTTTGTGATTTTATCTCTCTCTTTACGAATAGAATTTGATAAAAGTTTATATGCAACTTCTTTATCAGGATTAACTATTTCAATCTCTTTTATTTTAGCTTTTTTTAAATCCGTCAAATGTTTTTTGGTAAGCTGTACGCTTTCACTTTTTGTAATTCCTGCCTCAATAATTAATTCACCAGTAGAATCATCAATAACACTTGTTACAATTTTTTCATTAATAATATCATCATTAACTTTAACTTTCTGGAATATATCAAATTTATTAAGAATATCATAATCTGAACTAAATCCCATTGCTCTCAGTAAAATAGATACAGGAAATTTTTTCCTTCTATCAATAGTAACATAAATTGCATCAAAAATATCCGTAGTTAAATCAATCCATGAACCCCGCATAGGAATAATTCTTGCATTATATAAAATTGTTCCATTAGGATGTCGTGCATCATTAAAGAAAACTCCAGGAGATCTCTGCAACTGACTTACAATAGCTCTTTCTGCTCCATTAATAATGAAACTTCCTCGTTTGGTCATATATGGAATATTACCAAGAAACACTTCCTGTTCTATACTTTCAGAATATGTTCCTGGTTCAGCATCCTCTTCCGCAATCTTCAATGTCATTTTTGCTTTTAAAGGAACCGAATATGTTATTCCTCGTTCCACACACTCATTTTCAGAATACCTTGCCCGACTTATAGAATAACTCTCAAAATCAAGAAGAAATATCTCATGATTATCCACAACAGGAAAAACAGAAGTAAAAGCTTTTTGTAAACCAAACTTTTCCCTCTTATCAACCTCTTTATCAGCTTGAATAAAACGATTAAAAGAATCGTGTTGCATTGAAAGTAGGTCTGGAATATCAATTACTTTTTTTATTTTTGCAAACGATTCCCTTTCAACAAATACTTTATTTTTTTTCAACTAAAACTCCCTAAAATAATATAGATATGATAGATATAAAGAGCCATCTAATTTGACAGCCCTTTCAATTATTGTTAATTAATTAAAAAACATTAATTGCATAATAACCTATTAATAATCTATTTTAATTCTATTGTTGCTCCGGCTTCTTCAAGTTCTTTTTTAATCTCTTCTGCTTCAGATTTTGAAACCTCTTCTTTGATTTTTGCTGAACTGGTTTCAACTAACTCTTTTGCCTCTTTTAATCCTAAAGCTGTAAGTTTTCTTACTGCTTTAATTACATTGATTTTCTTTTCACCAAAACTTGTCATTATTACATCAAACTCTGTCTTTTCCGCTGCTGCTTCACCACCACCTTGTGCAGGTGCTACTGCCGCAACCGGTGCTGCCGCAGTTACATTAAATTTGTCTTCTATTTCAGTTATTAATTCTGAAATCTCTAACATATTTGCATTTTCTAAATACTTTAAAACATCTTCTCGTTTTATCTCTGCCATGACTTTCGTCCTCCTTAATCTACTAATTTATTAATTATTTTAATTATCTTTTGTTTCTTTTAATGAACTTAACACACCCACTACTTTTTGCATTGACGATTGTAAATCACCCAATAATTGACTAATAGGATATGATAATCCTGCTAACAATTTACCAAATAATACATCTTGCGAAGGTAATGAAGCAATTTCTTCTACTTTATCTTTTCCAAACAACTCACCTTCAAAAATCATTGCCTTAACCTGTGGCTTATCTTTTTCTTTATGAGTTTTTTTAAAATCCGTTAATATCTTCGCAGGTGCCACAGAATCATCAAAGCCATACACTAACGCTGTTGGACCTTGCAAAATTTCACTGCTATCAAAATCATATCCTGCTTTTATTAACGATAACTTAATCAATGTATTTTTTGCAACTTGCATTCTAACATTATTTTTAAACATTATATTTCGCAATTCATTGATTTCCTCAACATTTAATCCTAAACAATCAGAAAAATAGACAGATTTAGAATCTTTGATAAATGAAGCAATTTCTTCCACTTTAGCAATTTTTTCTTTTGTTGGCATTCTTTACTCCTCTAATTCAATACTGATTGTTTATCAATTTTAATTCCAGGTCCTTGTGTAGATGACAATGTGATTTTTTGCATATACAATCCCTTTAATCCAATTGGCTTCAACTTCATAATCACCTTAACCATTGCCTTTAGATTATCTACTATTTTGTCCTTATCAAAAGATGCTTTAGCAATTATAGAATGCACAATACCATACTTATCAACTCTAAAACTTATCTTTCCGGCTTTACTGTCCCGCACTGCATCACCAATATCATTTGTCACAGTACCACTTTTTGGATTGGGCATTAAACCCTTAGGACCTAATACTTTTCCTAATTTTCCAACATGTCTCATAACATCCGGTGAAACAATAAGAACATCAAATTCAAACCATCCACCTTCAATTTTTTTAACATATTCTTCTAACCCAACGAAATCAGCACCGGCTTCTTCTGCCTGTTTTACCTTATCGCCCTGAGTTAAAACTAAAATTCTAACTTTTTTTCCTGTACCATGTGGTAATACAACTGTGCCCCTTACCATCTGATCTGCATATTTAGGATTTACACCTAAATTTACCGCAATCTCAACTGACTCATCAAATTTGGCTGTAGATGTCTTTTTCAGTAATTCCACACCCTCTTCAATGTTGAAATATTTTAATCTTTCAACAATCTTCAAATTGCTATTATATCTACGACTATGTTTCATCTATTCAATCGCCTCCACTATTCTTCGACTAATATTCCCATACTTCTAGCAGTTCCCGCTATCATTCGGGCACCCTGCTCTATAGTATGAGCATTTAAATCATTCATTTTTAATTCTGCAATATCTAACAAATCTTGCTTTTTAACTTTTGCAACCTTGTCTTTCTGTGGCTCTCCTGAACCTTTTTCTATATTTGCTTTTTTCTTTAATAATACTGCTGCCGGTGGTGTTTTAACTACAAAAGTAAATGATCTATCTTTATATACTGTAATTACTACAGGAACAATCAATCCCATTTTATCTTTTGTTTTTGAATTATAAGCTTTACAAAATTCCATAATATTAACACCATGTTGACCTAATGCAGGACCAACTGGTGGTGATGGATTTGCTTGCCCAGCGGGTAACTGTAATTTTATTATTGTCTCTACTTTTTTTGCCATTTTTTCCTACCTATTTTACTATTTCTACTTGTAAATAATTTAATTCTACAGGAGTAGATCTACCAAAGATACTAACCATAACTTTTAATTTTTGTTTCTCTTCGTTTGTATCTTCTATTACTCCATCGAAATCTATAAATGGACCATCTACAATTTTAACAGGATCGCCTATTTCAAATCTTGTCTCAAATGTTTCCTGACCATCTTTCTTTTGCACCTCGCCTAATATTCTATGCACTTCACTTTCTGTCAATTTTTGAGGTGTACCTTTTGAACCAACAAAACTTATTACTCCAGATAAATTCTCAAAGAAATATTGTGTTTGTGGTGTTAATTCAATTTTAACCATAATGTATCCTGGATAAAAAACTTTTTCTTTTGTTTTTTTCTTTCCATTCTTCATTTCAACTACTTTTTCTTTTGGAACCAAAACTTCTTCAATATAATCCGACAACTTATTCTTTTCAGCTTCATATTGAATCCTTGTTTCTACTTCACCCTCTTTTCCCGAATATACTCGTAATGAATACCAGTTCATATTTTTTACTTCTTCTCGTTTAAATAATAAAATTAACTGTCTTTGTCAATAATAGATCTACAATAAATAAAAATATACCTATCATTAATGAAAAAACTATTACAACGCCCGTTGATCCCTTTAACTCTTCAAAAGTAGGCCAACTGACCTTTTTCATTTCAACTTTTACTCCAATAAAAAATTCTTTTATTCTATTTATCATAATATCCTCTTTTTAATTTTTGCAGGTCTGGAGGGATTCGAACCCCCAACAGCCGGTTTTGGAGACCGGTGCTCTGCCAGTTGAACTACAGACCTATCAAAATTACTTTGTTTCCTTATGTATTTGATGCGAACGACAAAATTTACAATATTTTTTATATTCTACTCGTTTTGGATGTAATCTCTTATTTTTCTTAGTTGAGTAATTGCGATTTTTGCATTTTGTACATTCTAATGTAATTATTTCTCTCATTTTAATTCCTTAAATGGTCTTTTTTTTACTCAATAATTTCAGTTACAACTCCGGCACCTACCGTTCTACCACCTTCACGAATAGCAAATCGTAATTCTTTATCCATTGCTATCGGTTCGCCCAATTTTACTGTGATATCTACATTATCTCCGGGCATTACCATCTCTCTACCTTCAGGTAAAAATATCTCTCCCGTCACATCTGTTGTACGAAAATAAAACTGTGGTCGATATCCTTTCATAAATGGTGTGTGACGACCGCCTTCTTCTTTCTTTAATACATATATAGATGCTTTAAATTCTTTATGGGGTGTGATTGATTTAGGGGCTGCTACTACCATTCCGCGTTTTAAATATTCTTTGTCTATTCCGCGAAGCAATATTCCAGCATTATCACCAGCTTGACCTTCGTCTAATAATTTACGAAACATCTCTATTCCAGTCACTACTGTACTCTTGGTCTCTTCTTCTATTCCTACTAATTCTACTTTATCACCTATATGAACTATCCCTCTTTCTATTCTACCGGTTCCTACTGTGCCACGGCCGGTAATTGAAAATACATCTTCTATTGGCATCAAGAATGGCTTGTCAACATCACGCTCTGGTTCTTTGATAAATTCATCTACTGCTTTCATTAAGTCAAATATGCATTTTGTCTTCTCAGCATCATCAGGATTGTTTAATGCTTCTAATGCACTTCCGCGTATTATAGGTGTGTCATCTCCACTAAAATCATATTCGTCTAATAATTCACGCAATTCCATCTCTACTAAATCTAATAACTCATCATCATCTACCATATCTACTTTATTCATAAATACTACTATCGATGGTACATTTACCTGTTTTGCCAACAATACATGTTCGCGTGTCTGAGGCATTGGGCCATCGGCTGCACTTACTACTAATATCGCTCCATCCATCTGAGCAGCACCGGTTATCATGTTCTTTATATAATCTGCATGACCCGGACAATCTACATGAGCATAATGTCTGTTTTCTGTATTGTATTCAACATGTGCTGTAGCTATCGTGATACCACGCTCTTTCTCTTCAGGGGCATTATCTATACTATCAAATGAACGGATATCACCCTTACCTGATGCTTTATTTAATACATAGGTTATTGCTGCTGTTAATGTTGTCTTACCATGATCTACATGCCCTATCGTACCGATATTTACATGTGGTAAACTTCTATCATATTTCTCTTTTGCCATCTTTATCTCCTATACTTTTATTTTCTTTTCAATTAAGCCCATGACCGGATTTGAACCGGTGACCTCTTCCTTACCAAGGAAACGCGACTACCAACTGTGCTACATGGGCGGTAAAAAAAAACTTATAATCAAGAAACAATTCGACTACAAGTTAGTTTTTTTGTTTCCTGGTAGTAATGAACTTGTTATAGTTCTCCCAGAACTTTCAATAAACAGAGCGAGTGATGAGAATCGGACTCACGTAGTTAGCTTGGAAGGCTAATGTTCTACCATTGAACTACACTCGCATATGGTGGGCCAGGATGGATTTGAACCACCGTAAGCTACTGCTGTCAGATTTACAGTCTGATGCCATTGACCACTCGGCCACTGACCCTATATTAAGCCACTAGCAGGAATTGAACCCGCGACAAACGGTTTACAAAACCGTCGCTCTACCAACTGAGCTATAGCGGCACTATTTTCAATAAGCCTATAAATATAATATTATTTTTTTTCACATGCAAACATTTTTTTAAAAATATTT
>JAYEHX010000093.1:0-13910 GCA_034659735.1 Fidelibacterota bacterium
AATATTAAAAAGTAAATTCATTGTTAGATAATAATAAAATAAATAATTTATTTCACAGATATTCCGAACGGGAAAAAATGGTTGAAAATCAACTAATAAATAATGGAATTAAAAATAAGGATATTCTAAACGCATTCTTAAAAATTCCAAGACATATTTTTATACCTAAGGAAAAGCAACAAGATGCATATTTAGATGGACCGCAATTTATTGGTTATGGACAGACAATTTCTCAACCGTATATTATTGCATTGATGCTTGAAGAAGTTAAATTACAAAGTGATTTTAATGTTTTGGAAATTGGCTCCGGCTCAGGTTATGTCTCCGCTCTATTATCCTTGCTCGTAAAAAATGTTACAGGAATCGATATAGAAAAAGAGTTAGTAAAAAGAAGTAAAATAATATTGGAAAAATTAGATATAAAAAATGTCTCAATCAATAAATCAAATGGATATAACGGCTTTCCAAAAAATGCTCCGTATGATGTAATTATATTGTCAGCATCACCAAACAAAGTTCCAAAAAAATTATTCACACAATTAAAACCAAATGGAAAATTAATTCTGCCCGTGGGAAAATTTTTCCAAGAATTAATAATTTATGAACCTAAAAAAAATGAAATGGCTTCAAGAAAAATAGCAGATGTTAGTTTTGTGCCATTGAGAAAAAACAAATGAAAAAAATTAAAATAATATTTATAACAATACTATTTTTTGTGGCAACCAAATCTATTGCACAAGTTGATTCCACGAAAATAAAAAACCCGAAAATAGCTGTGACATCTGCAATATTATGTCCGGGAGCAGGTCAGGTTTATAATGAATCTTGGTTGAAAGCATTTGCAATAATCGGAGTAGAAAGTTTTTTTATTTATCAAGCAAATTATTATAATGAAAAGCAAATAGAAGAACATGCAAAATTTGGAACTGACGAATATAATTCAGTTTATGATGATTTTTATTTAGATACGAGAAATAAATATATTTGGTATTCTGCAGGAATATATCTTTATGGAATTGTAGATGCGATTGTTGATGCACATTTGAGTGGATTTCCTGAAGGCGATATAGTATTTTATGGAGATAAAAATAGTTTTAATTTATCATTATCAATAAATTTTTGAGGAGTTATGGAACAAAAAAGAGAGAAATGGGGAAGTAAATTTGGTTTTATTTTAGCAGCATCTGGAAGTGCAGTCGGACTTGGAAATATTTGGAAATTTCCATACATTGCAGGTGAAAACGGCGGTGCAGCATTTATTCTTGTTTACTTAATTAGTATTCTTTTGATTGGAATCCCTGTCTTTATTTCAGAATTAATTATCGGTCGTAAATCACAATTAAATGTCGTTGGTGCATTCAAAAAACTATCTGATAATAGTCCACTTTATTCAGCAGTCGGATATATGGGAATTTTAACAGCATTTGTTATTTTATCATATTACAATGTCGTCGCCGGTTGGTCGTTGGGATATTTTTTTGAAGCGATAAAAGGAACTTTTAATGATTTTTCATCTGTTGAAATTGCTTCTGAATATTTCGGAAATCACATTGCAAATACAAAATGGATAATATCTTGGCAATTTATATTTATACTATTAAGCGTTTATGTCGTATTCTCAGGTGTTAGAAAAGGCATTGAAAAATATTCAAAATTATTGATGCCAATATTGATTGTAATTTTAATTTTCCTTGCAATCTGGGGAAGTTTTTTGAAAGGCGGTTCTGCCGGATTGTCTTTTTTATTCAAACCAGATTGGAGTAGCATAAATGGGAAAGTAATTTTAATAGCACTCGGACATGCATTCTTCACTTTGAGTTTGGGAATGGGTGCGATTATCACTTACGGAAGTTATTTTAAAAAAGAAGACAATATTTTAACAAATGCTCTGTGGGTTGTTTTCTTGGATACTTTTATCGCGATAGTTGCAGGAATTGCAATTTTTACTTCGGTATTTTCAATGGGTTTTGCCCCTGATAGTGGCCCGGGATTAATTTTTAATATCTTGCCTGCCGTTTTTAATAAGATGCCTGCCGGAAACATTTTCGGTGGTCTTTTCTTTATGCTTTTATTCATCGCCGCACTGACTTCGGCTGTTTCATTATTAGAGGTAATTACATCATATTTTGTGGATACAAAAAAATATTCGAGACATTGGGTTGTTGTGATTTCTGCTTTTGTGACTTTCTTGGTTGGAATCCCGTCTGCAATGTCTTTCGGATTATTAAAGGATTTTCAACTTTTTGGAAAAACATTTTTTGATATTATGGATTTTCTATCTGCGAATATTCTACTTCCTGCCGGCGGACTTTTTATTGCCATATTTATCGGTTGGAAATTCGGTAAAAAGAGATCAATGGAAGCATTGGAATCTGGTTCAAATGGTTGGTTTCACGCAAATATATTTCTCGCATTTATTGGTAAAAAAGTTCCTGCTGAAAAAATGTCTATCGGAAATGTTTGGTTTGTTTTTATAAGATTTATTGCACCTGTTTTGATTTTGCTTGTTTTCTTAAAATCTATTGGAATAATTTAGGGTTGAAGTAGGAATTTGGCACGCTGATTTTCGCTGATTATGCGGATTTACGCGGATAAGATTTTTTAATTATTTGTGATATTTTAATTTTGTAGAGACGATGAATGCCTCATCTCTGGCAAAAAAAACATAGCAAGGGAGCTTGCTCCCTTGTCAGAATAAAAAATGCCATGTCTTGATGTCGTGGCATTTTTTTTAATTATGATTTTTTTATTAGAAATAACATTAAAATTTATTAAATTAGTATTACTGAAAATAGATAGAATTACGAAAATTAAAATATAAATTGATTGCAAAAAGAGAAAATATAATTATGAAAAAAATGCTGTTCGTTTTGTTAATGTCAATTTGTTTAATCACTTCTCTTTTTGCAAACGATCAATCGCAAGTTTCAAACAAATTCTCAATTATTCAACCAGAAGATAAGTGGCTGTCATTTGATAAGTGGAAACATTTTTCAACAAGTTTTATTCTTACGACAAATTCATATTATCAACTTAATAATTTATTGATTGATGATAGAAGTAAATGTAAAAATATCAGTTTTGGTATTAGTTTATCATTCGGATTAGCAAAAGAAATTTATGATGTAAATAAAAAAGTAAAACCACTTTTTAGTTGGAAAGATTTGGTTTATGATATCAGCGGAACAGTGCTTGGAATAGTTTTAATTAATAAAATTCATAGTGAGGATTTATGAAAGAAAAATTATTGAAATTTTTAGATTACATATTTGTTTTACGACCGACACTATTTTTCCCAACTTGGACAATGTCTTTATTAGGAACAATAATCGCTTTAAATTCTGATGAAATGAATTGGACTTTGATTCCGGATTTAAGCATACTGTTTTATCTATTTTTATTTACAATATTAATGGGTGCATTATTTATTATGAATCAATTAGTTGATGTAAAAACAGATAAAATAAATAAAAAATTATTCTTAATTGCCGATGGTTTTATCTCTATTAAATTTGCAAAATGGGAAATGGTAATTTTAATTATTTTATTTTTTATTGGCTCAATCGGGAATTGGCTTTTTATGTTTTTAGGATTTCTGCAATTACTTTTTTGGGGAATATTTTATGACTATCAACCATTCAATTGGAAAGGTAAACCATTCTTGGGAATTCTCTCAAATATGATGGGAGGACTTTTGAGTATGTTAATGGGATGGTCAATTTTTCATTCATATCAAGATATTTCCTTACAAGTATTTCTGAACTTTTTGCCATATCTGCTGGGTTTTGCTTCTGTATATTTATTGACAACAATTCCTGATGAAAAGGGAGATGAAGAGGATAATAAAAAAACGATGGCGGTAAAACACGGAATAAAAAAGACACTTCTATTTGCACTAATTTTAATCGTTGGCACAGTGCTTGTTGGCATTTGGAATATGGATTTTAAGATAATAGTTCCGGCCGGATTAGCAACTCCATTTTTTACTTTCGCCTATTACAAATCAAGTACAAAAGAGACATTACGAGCTATCAGATTTGGTGTATTTTTTCTCTCAATGGTTGTTGTTGTATTTCAATCGTGGTATTTACTTCTTGTCACAATCACATTTTTTGTAAGTAAGTATTATTATAAAAATAGATTTAATTTAAACTATCCGACATTTTCGGTTAAGAATGATTAGGAGAAAAATATGATTATCATTAAAGACAATTTATGCGATTTTTGTGGAACTTGTGTTTCCGTTTGCCCCGTAGATTGCATAGAATTATTTGAATCAAAAATTGAAATAGATAATGATAAATGCATCGGCTGTAATCTCTGTGTAGAGATTTGTCCGCTTGGTGTTTTGGAGGCAAATGATGAAAACTAATTGGGATGTAATTGTTGTTGGTGGCGGTCCTGCCGGAAGCATGTCAGCTTGGGAATCTGCAAAAAACGGTGCTTCTGTTTTGATGCTTGAAAAAGACAGAGAAATAGGGATTCCCGTTAGATGTGCAGAGGGAATTGGAGGTGCAGGTTTTGAAAAACTCCTTGAAATAGATAAAAAATGGATAAAGACAAAAATAGATAAAATAGATTTAGTTTCTCCAAATAATACATCTGTAAAATTAAAATTTGATGAAAAGAATATCGGCTATGTTTTGGATAGAAGAGTATTTGATAATGATCTTGCTAAACTTGCTTCAGAAAATGGTGTGACAATAAAAACAAAAGCTTATGTTCACGGTTTATTGTTTTCAGAAAATGGAATTGTAAATGGTGTGAAAGTAAATATTCTTGGTGAAGAATTAGAACTAAATTCAAAAATTGTAATCGGTGCTGACGGAGTAGAAAGTAGAATTGGCAGATTCGCCGGATTGAAGACATCTCTTAAGATGCGAGATATTGAAACTTGCGTTCAAGCTGTCGTATCGGGAATTGACATCGAACCAAACACTTTGCAATTTTATATCGGACAAGAATTTGCTCCAGGCGGATATTTGTGGGTATTTCCCAAAGGTAAAAATGTTGCAAATATTGGACTTGGAATTTTAGGTGCCCATTGCAATCTTGGAAGACCAAAAGAATTTTTAGAAAAGTTTTTGTCAAAATATTTTCCCAATGGCTCTGTTCTGAATTATACTGCCGGCGGAGTTCCTGTTGCAAAAACATTAGACAAAATTGTGACTGATGGATTAGTAATTGTCGGCGATGCGGCTCGAGTTGTAAATCCAATTTCAGGTGGTGGGATTGTGTCAGGAATGCACAATGGAAAATTGGCAGGAAGAAGAGTTGCCGAAGCAATATCTGCAGGAAATTTTAGCAAGGAATTTCTAAAACAATATGAAAAAGATTGGCATAAAGCCGGTGGAAAAAATCACGAACGATTATACAAAATTAAAGATTTCATATTAGATTTAACTGATGCTGATTTTAATCATATCGCAGAAAAAGTATCTGCAATTCCAATGGAAAAACGGTCAATAGTTAAGATATTTAAAATCGCAGTTTGGCGGAAACCATCACTAATTCTCGATGTCGTAAAAGCATTTGCGGGGATGTAAAAATATGAATATACCAAAAGAATTTATAAAATTTATCGGTCTTGAAACATTTGTAGTAATAGATGTTGAAACAACAGGAGTAAATGAAAACAACGATGATATCATTCAATTTGCGGGTTCTAAATTCGTAAATAATAAATTAGAAGAAACACTAACTTTTTTCTGTAAACCATCAAAAAATATCTCAAAATTCATTCAGGATTTAACAAGTATTACAAATGAAATGGTAGAGAATGAAAAACCGTTTTCAGAGCGAACAGATGAAGTTGAAAAGTTTTTAGGAGAATTCCCTGTTGTAGGTCATAATGTATCTTTTGATTTAAAATTTGTAAATCCCCACTTTAAGGAACCGCTCAAAAATGAAATTATTGACACATTGGAATTATCACGAATATTCCTGTATTATCTTCACGACAGAAAATTAGAATCGTTAGTCGCACACTTCGATTTGAATACAGAAAATGCACATAGAGCAGACGCAGATACAGAAAATACCGGATATTTATTATTGGAATTATTGGATATAATGTTGCATTACGACTATCCGATTTACGAACAAATTCAAAAAATAGTTTCACCATTAGTGAATATTCCCAACTATCATTTATACAATAATATTGTAGATTACTACAAAAATATCAAACGAATAAAACAGGAAAAATTAGCACCACTTCATCAAATGCCTGTTAATATTTTCGGGAAATTTTCTGAAGAAGAAGTCGATACAGATGATGATAATGATGAAAATTCTAATTCATTTAACAATGTAAATTCCACAGAAGTCGAAAAGATATTTGGAATTAACGGATTACTTTCGCAGAAACTTTCAAATTATGAATTGCGACTCGGACAATTGGAATTCTCCAAAAATGTTATTGATGCATTCAATAAGGGAAGTTATCTTGTTGGCGAAGCAGGAACAGGAGTTGGCAAATCGCTTGGCTATTTAATTCCGGCTGTGAAGTGGGTGAAAGAGAATCGGAAAAATAATTCCAGTATCGTCATCTCATCAAAAACGAAAAATCTGCAAGACCAATTATTCAATAAAGAGATCCCGTTTATACAAGAAAATATTGATGAAGATTTTAATGCTATAATTTTGAAGGGCAGAAATAATTACATCTGCTTAACAAAATGGAATCATCTATATACAAATATTGACGACTTGGTGCAATTCGATGAGAGAGTAAATATTCTGTCACTAATTGTTTGGTTGCGAGAAACTAACACCGGCGATATTGAAGAAAATAGTGGATTCAGAAGAAAATTCAACAGCAAATTATGGAGTATGCTAAGAAGTGAACCCGGGTATTGCACAACAAAAAGATGTGCAGATTATAACGGATGCTTTCTCGGTAGAATTAGAAAATTAGTTTATTCGGCAGACCTAATCATCATCAATCATTCTCTATTATTAAGCGATGCGATGAATGAAAAAACCATCTTTCCCAACTCGCCAATTCTAATAATTGATGAAGCACACAATCTTGTAAAAAGTGCATATCAATATTTTGCTAAAGAAATTTCGCCTTGGCTACTATCTCAAATTCTTGATAAATTCTACAAAAAAGGGCGAGAGAATTTTGGTATTTTAGTCGATGTATCGCGAGTAGTTGGACAAGGGAAAAAATGGAATGGCGACCATAAAGATATTATTATAAATCGTCTCTCAAATATTGAAAATATTATTGATGAAACACAAATAATAAACACTGAGTTTTACAAAGAATTTTTGAGTTTTATCAATTTGAAAATAAGACCGGATAACCAAAAATATCTATTAAAAAAACGATTTGAAAGTAAACGCAATCCTTTTGTAGATTTAAATTATTTTGAAAGCTACTTGGAACAGTTGAAAAAATTAAAAGATGAATTTGATATATTTATTAAAGAGTTACAAAATTTATCAACAGATGAACAGGACACATTAACAAATGAATATGATAAAATTATTATTCAAATTAGAGAACTGTTCGAGGCAATTTCAAATATAAAATTCATCATAAATTCAGACGAGGAAGATTGGGTATATTGGTATGAAATTCCAAAAGATATAAGAAGTTTAAATATTAGAATCAAGGGATCGCCTATAGAAGTCGGTGAAGAGATTTATAAAAAAATATTAGTAAACAAACACTCAATAATTGCAACTTCAGCTACAATTTCTGTCGCCAATAGATTCAAATATTTTCTCAAAACAACAGGATTTAACAAAGTTGAAGAAGAGAGATTGGTAACAAAAAAATATGAATCTCCATTCGACTATGATAAACAGAGTTCAATCTGGGTTGTCACATATCTCGGGAATCCCGGAACAAAAAAATTCGATGAAAATGTAGCAGAATTGATTTCAGACATAAATAAAGAATTTCAACTTGGGACACTCGTTTTAACTACTTCATATTTTTCTATAACAAATTTAGTTGATAACATGAAAAATCCATATAGAAAAGCAAATATTCCACTGATATATCAGATAGGTTCAGCTTCAAGAATTGGATTATTGAAACGATTTAAAGATTATGGAAATGCAACTTTGGTTGGCACAGAATCGTTTTGGGAAGGAGTCGATATTCAAGGGAGCTCATTGGAAATGTTGGCAATGTTGAAGTTGCCATTTGCAGTTCCAAATGAGCCGATAGTCCAAGCGATATCCGATAAGATTCAAAAAGAAGGTGGAAATGCTTTCATGAGCTACTCTGTTCCCGAAGCAATAATAAAATTCAAACAGGGATTTGGACGACTTATCCGCTCGAAAAAGGATAATGGAATTGCACTGTTTTTAGATAATAGATTGAGTTTTAAACAATATGGAAAATATTTTCTTGAGTCCTTGCCAACTAAAATCAACTTTGTGAAATCAAAAGAAGAGTTATTGGAAAATATTAGAAATTGGGAAAATATACAAAGAAAAAAATAAATATTTAAAAACTAACCACAAGGAACACTATGGAATCACAAAGAGCACAAAATAATTTATTGATTTTGAATTTCATATGCTTAATAGAAAAATAGGATATTTATAAATGATAGAAATTACAAAATATAAAAAAAGTAGAAAAAAAGAGTGGGACGAATTTGTTAAAAAATCCAATAATGGAACAATGTTTCACGAGAGAAAATTTATAAATTATCATCCGAAAGAACGGTTCAAAGACCATTCACTTATTTTTGAAGAGAAAGGGAAAATTGTTGGACTTTTTTCTGCAGTTGAATATGAAAAATCTAAATTAAAGATATTGCATTCACACAGGGGATCAAGTTATGGTGGAATCGTTTATCCTTGCGACCAGTCGATAAAAAAGAATTTTGAAATTGTAAAAGAGCTATTAAAATATTCTAAAGAAAAAAAAATAGACAAAATTATTTTAACTTTACCACCTGTTATTTATAATAAAAAAATGACAAATTATCTTGACTTCGCTCTTATTAAAAATAATTTTAATTATTTGAAACGAGAAATTTCATCTACACTATTGTTAGAAAATAGCATAGACGAAAATATAAAAAAATTCAAACAGTCATCACGAACCGCATTTCGCAAAGCAGAAAAAAAGGGAATTCAAATCCGTATCAGTGGTGATTATGAAAAATTTTATTCTATTCTAAAAAGCAATTTAAAAATTCGTCATAATGTTGAGCCGACACATTCTCTTGATGAATTAATAAAACTGGCGAAAATTTATCCTAATAGAATTCGACTTTATGGAGCATTTTTGAAAGAGACGATGATTGCCGGAACTGTGATGTTTGATGCAAATGACTTGGTCACACTCGCTTTCTACATTTCGCACGATGAAAAATACCAAGAGTATCGAGCTGTAAATTTATTATTCAAAGAGATAATTGAGGACAGCATTAAGAGAAATTTTAAATATCTCGACTATGGAATTTTTACTGTAGATATGGAACCAAATTTTGGACTCGCAAGATTTAAAGAATCTTTTGGAGCAAACGGAATTTTCAGAGATACTTTTATTAAAAGAGTTTAGGAGTTTAGGAGTTTAGAGGTTTAGGAGTTTAGATGGTTAGAAATAATAATAGTTAATAAAATGAATATTTATTTATTTCGTTAATTAAAAATTTCTAAAATTAAAAAAAGGAAAAAACAGATTGAGTAATGGAATTAAACAACTTGGAAAACATACAGTTATTTATGGACTTGGTTATGTTCTGACTCGATTAATTCCATTTTTATTAACACCTTTTTATACGAATACTTTCGAATCACCTGATCAATTTGGTATTATTGTTCTTGTGTTTACGGATATTGCTTTTATGAATGTGATATATCGCTATGGAATTGATTCTGCATTTTTGAGATTTTTTTCTAAAAAGGATAGTCGTTTCAATAAAGGTGCCGTTTTCAGCACTGCAATTTCATCATTAGTTTTAACGGGAATATTGTTTTCAACTCTGATTTTTTTATTTTCGAATTCAATAGCATCAGTACTTCCCGGTCTGGACGGATATGGTTTATTCGTAAAATATGCTTCAATTATTTTATTCCTTGATACTTTTATTGCAATTCCATTACTCTATCTGCGAATGAAAAATCGACCTTTGGTTTTTATGGGAATTATGGTGACAAATGTTTCCATCAATTTAATATCAAATATTATCTTAATTGGATTTTTGGATAGAGGAATTGAGGGAGCATTTATCAGTAATATTATTGCATCATCATTTAGTTTTTTAGTATTAATTCCACTCTCTTTAAAAAATTGGAATTTTAATTTCTCCACAAAGTTATGGACGAAAATGATGAGATTTGGAACACCTTTTATTTTCAGCGGAATTGCAATTATGGTTTTGGAATTGATTGGCAGAAATATGTTGGAAATTTTTACAGACACCGCCACGCAGGGAATTTATTCTTCAGGATATAAACTTGGAATTTTTATGTTGGTGATTGTTACTGCTTTTAAATTCGCTTGGCAACCTTTTTTCCTTGGCAAAGATAAAGACCCTGAAGCACCAAGATTATTCTCTCGCATTTTGACTGTTTTTTCTTTTGTTATGGTAAGTGCATTCTTGATAATAAGTTTTTTCATTCACCAAATTATTCATTTTAAAATTGGTTCATTTTATATTCTTGGCGAATCATATTGGCAGGCAGAATCAGTTGTTCCAATCATTCTCGCTTCATATATTTTTCTCGGCTTTTATATTAATTTTCAACCGCCGATATTTTTCACAGAGCGGACTTGGGTTTTTCCGTTCATTACCGGCTCTGCGGCAATTGTAAATATATTTTTAAATATTGTTTTGATACAAAAAATCGGCATGCTCGGTTCGGCTTATGCGACACTTTTTTCTTATATTTGGATGTCGGCATTAACTTATTTCGTTGTGAGAAAATGGTATAAAATTCCTTATGAATGGGGAAAAATATTTGGACTTTTTATTAGTGCCGGATTTGTGACATTTCTATTTTATTTCTATTCTGTAGAAAATATATTGATAAAGTTACTATTACTTTCTGTGTTTTTCATCTCTGTTTTTGGATTTAGAATTCTGTCTTTAAAACAGTTGCTGATATTTGTTAAGATGAAGAATAAATAAAAACGCCATGAATTATCCATTGATACATTAATTAAATATAAAAAATATTCGTGTATTCGTTGCAAAAAAATTCAAAAAAGGAAAAACAGCCAAAAATACTCAAAAAAAGGGTTGGTTTTTGACCATTTATTCCATATACTATGGTTGTATTTTGACCAAAACGAGGAAATATTATGAAAAGAAGCATATATAAAGATTTATTAGATTGGAAAATAAAAAGAGATAGACAACCGCTTTTAGTTAGAGGTGCAAGACAAGTAGGCAAAACATTTATTATCAATGAATTTGGGAAAAATGAATTTGAATCACTTGTCACACTTAATTTTGAACGAAATCCTGAATATAAAGAAATTTTTACAAAATATTCCCCGATTGAAATACTGGAAAAAATAGCACTATATACAGGTAAAAATATTATAGAAAATGAGACCTTGCTTTTTTTTGATGAGATTCAAGAATGCCCGAAAGCAATAACTTCGTTAAGATATTTTTATGAAGAAATGCCAAATTTACATGTTATCGGAGCGGGCTCATTACTTGAATTTGCACTAGAATCAGCAAATTTTAGAATGCCGGTTGGACGAGTAGAATATTTATTTATGTATCCATTGTCGTTTGGTGAGTTTTTGATTGCATTAAGTGAAAAACCATTATTAGATTTTATTTCAGAAAAAGTAAATTTTATAAAATTAACAGATTTACTTCATGAAAAACTGATAGAATACATACGAAAATATTTTATTATTGGTGGGATGCCTGCGGTTGTGAAAGAATATATAACTTCACACAACATACTAAATTGTCAAAAAAAACAGAAAATAATTATTAATACTTTTCAAGATGACTTTGCAAAATATGCAAGACATTCAAAATTCAAATATCTTAAAAAAGTTTTTAATGCTGTTCCTGTAATGATAGGCAATAAATTTATCTATTCAAAAGTAGATTCGTCAGCAAAATCAAGAGACATAAAATCTGCTTTAGAATTATTAGAGACAGCTAATATTATTTATAAAGTCAAACGAACAAGTGGTGCAGGTCTGCCATTAAAAGCCGATGTAAATGAAAAATTTTTTAAAGTGATTTTTTTAGATATTGGTTTGATGCATGCAATAAATGATATATACAGCGAAACAATCAAAGAAAAAGATTTAACTGCAATATATAAAGGATCTGTCGCTGAGCAATTTGCAGGACAAGAACTAATTGCATATCAACAAAATTTTACAAAAACACAATTATATTATTGGGCAAAAGAATCGAAAAATAGTAGTGCAGAATTAGATTATTTAATTGAAAAAAATGAAGAAATTATTCCAATAGAAATTAAATTCGGCTCATCTGGAAAGATGCGAAGTATGAATATGTTTTTAAAAAAATACAAAATACAAACAGGTATCAAAATATCTCAAGCAAAATTCAGTGATAAAAATAAAATCAAATCCATTCCTTTTTATGGAATAGAAATATTAAGTTAATTAAAGATTGCCACGAACTCATGAATAAGAAAATATAATTACCACGAATTCACGAATAAAAGCTAAAAAAAATCCTTTTATCATTGATAATTAAATTTATCATTGTATTTTTTAAGGATTGAAAAAACTTATATTTTAAAGGAAAAAAATGAACAAAAATGCAGAAGAGTTAAACAAAATCATTAAATCGGAAAACGAAGCTATCTATTCGATGTTGAATAAAAAAGGAAAGGAGATATTTTTTCCTAAAAAAGGAATTCTCGCTCAATCAGCCGAAGCAAAAGGAAAAGAAATTAATGCAACTATCGGAATGGCTCTTAACGACGATAATTCTCCAATGTCATTAGATATTATATCAGAGAAATTGAATATCAAAAAAACAGATGCCTTCCCTTATGCCCCGAGTTATGGCAAACCTGAATTGAGAAAAAAATGGAAAGAGATGATTATTCAAAAAAATCCAAGTTTGTCAAGCGAGATAAGTTTACCTGTTATAACGAATGGAATTACTCACGGATTATCAATTTTTGGATATCTGTTTCTTGATGATGAAATTATTATTCCCGAACCATATTGGGGTAATTATAATTTAATTTTTATTAACGGACACGAAGCAAAAATAAAGAAATTTCCACTATTTTCTGATGGATTTAATATCGCTGAATTAGAAGAATCATTAAATTCTGCCGGAGACAAAAAAGTTCTTTTATTAAATTTCCCTAACAATCCGACCGGATATACTCCGACAGAAAAAGAGGCAGAAGCAATCATAGAAGTAATAAAAAAATCTGCCGAAAACGGTAAAAAAATTGTCATCGGAATTGATGATGCATATTTTGGATTGGTTTATGAAACAGGAATTTACAAAGAATCATTATTTTCACAATTAACAAATATTCATGAAAATGTCTTGGCTGTAAAACTTGACGGAATTACAAAAGAAGATTATGCTTGGGGATTTAGAGTTGGATTTATAACTTATGGAATTAAAAATGGAAATAAAAAATTATATAATTCTCTATCAGATAAAACCGCCGGTGCCATTAGAGGAAATATTTCAAATGCTTCTAACCTTTCACAATCGTTAATTTTCGATGCTTTCAATAATTCAAATTACGAAAACGAAAAAAAGAAAAATTATAAAATATTGGAAAAAAGATATAAACTTGTGAAAGACACATTGAAACAATACGACAATAAATATTTTGAACCATTACCATTTAATTCAGGATATTTTATGTGTATTAAATTGAAAGGAATTGATACTGAAAAAGTTCGTCAGAAATTATTGGATAAATACAATACGGGACTAATTGCAACC
>JAYEHX010000094.1:0-3438 GCA_034659735.1 Fidelibacterota bacterium
ACCTGCTTATGCAAGAATTGTTGAAATGATAATTCCATTCATTGGTGTTGGATTACTTTACATCTATTTTGGATTATTACCGGCAATTATTTTGCACTTTGCTATTGATGTAATCTGGTTTGCATTACCGATTTTTGTCTCTACTGCATCGGGAATCTGGGTTCATCAGACAATGGTTGTGTTTCTATTTTTTGCCCCACTTTGGGTTGTATTATGGCGATTGATAAAGGATAAGGGTTGGTCCGAAGTGCCGAAAAAATTCTATAACAGAGCTCTTTTACCGAAACCGCCAAAAATTAAAAAAGTTGAAAATACACAAGAATCGCAAATAGAAATTCCTGCAGATGACAATTCTAATAAATATAAATATGTCTTTATTGCCGGATTGATTGGTCTCTTTTTGTGGATTAATTTTTCATCATTTACTTCTAATGAACCGGATTTAACAATTAATCGCAATGATGCAAAGGCACTTGCAAAAGAAGTTGTTGAAGAAAATTTTGGCGAACTTTCAGACGATTGGGAGGTATTGAGTATGGTTTATGACAGGGTTGAGAAAAGTCATAAATTCGTTTGGAGAGAATCAGATGATACAACTTACACTTCACTTCATAATGAGTTTTTATTACCACCACATTGGAAAATCAGATTTGCAAAATTCGATGGTGACATAATTGATAGAGCTGAAGAGTATTGGGTTTTTATTTCTGAAGATGGAAATGTTTTGAGATATAATCACAAAATTCCTGAATCTTGGGAAGGTAAAAATTTAGAAAAAGATGAAGCAAAAAAATTAGCAGATGAAAAAATTGAAAAATTCTATAACATCGATCCGACTACTTTAAAAGAAGTTTCCGCTACTCCAAAAAAACTCGAGAATAGAACAGATTGGCACTTCATCTATGCTGACTCGTTGAACTATTTATTGGATAAAGGGGAAGGACGGCTCGGAGTAAGAATTCGCGGAGATGAGGTTTCTGACTTTTATGGACTCGTTCACATTCCTGAAGATTGGAGTAGAAATTACACAGAAGAGAGTAAAAAAATCCAAATCGTAAATGGAATTTTTAGTGCAATTTTAGGATTAGCATTTATTGTTGGAGTTGTTTTCAGTATAATTAGTTGGGCAAGAGGAAATTTCTCAACAAAACTTTTTCTGAAATTTTTAACTTTGATGCTTGTATTGAATATATTCTCAGCAATAAATCAATGGAATGGAATGATTGCGGGAATTCCAACAGATCAGCCATTTCAAAATATACTATTAATGATGATAATTGGATTGATAATGTCAATATTATTTATGTCATTTTTATTTCCGGTTGCCATTGGATATATTAAAACATTAATTAATAAATCAAATAGTAAATTTAGTTATTTCGGAATAATTAACGCTGTTTCACTTGGACTTTTACTTTTGGGAATTATGTCTTTGATTAATAATTTCGCACCATCACTCTCGCCGAAGATTAGGAACTATTCTTCTGCGAACCACTATTTATCATTTCTCGGAATGTCAATAAAATCAACTCTAAGTTTCATTAGAAGTGCAGCTATTCTCTTACTAATATTCACTGCTATAAATAAATTAACAAATGGTTGGACAAAAAAATCTTTAGTTTATTTATTTTCATTTGTGATTATCATTCTGGGAATATCAATCAATCTGTCCGTCGGTAATTCAACAACAATTTCGTTTAATATTATATCTGGATTAATTGTTGGTTTTGTAATTCTTATGCTTTATATCTTATTCTACAATAGAAATTTGAATTGGATAATTATTTCTGTAGCGACATTTTCAATTATGAAATTAATAAATTATATGATTTTATCACCTATTCCAAGTGCAATGCTTGATGGAATAATTGGAATTATTTTGATTGGATTAGTTAGTTATTGGTGGTTTAAAAAAATATCAAAAATATAAAAAAAAGGAGAGAAAATATGTTTAACAAACAAAAAAATGCCGAAGATTTGAGAAAGAAATTGTTCTTCAAAAGAAAAAATGCTTGGGATAGCATTGATGAAAAAGAAAACGACAAATTAACGGATTATTCAGAAGAATATTTAGAGTATCTAAGTAATTCAAAAACAGAAAGAGAGGCGATTGATAATGCGATTGATTATATTATTCCGCATGGTTTTGAAGATATAGATGAGACGGATTCTACTGATAAAATTTTCTACAATCACTTTGGAAAAGCACTCGCAATATTCAGAAAAGGAAAAAAAGATTTGAGAGAAGGATTGAATATTATCGTTGCTCATGTGGATTCTCCGCGATTGGATTTGAAGCAACATCCACTCTATGAAGACGAAGAATTGGTAATGTTGAAGACACATTATTATGGTGGAATCAAAAAATATCAATGGTTGTCTCGTCCACTTGCTATGCATGGAGTTGTCGTTTTTCCCGATGGAAATATTGAAAATATAGTTATTGGAGAAGATGAAAATGATCCCGTTTTCACGATTGCCGACTTGCTTCCACATCTCGCAAAAAAAGCTCAGATGAATAAAAAAGCAAGTGAATTTATTCCGGGTGAAAAGTTAAATCTCGTTGTTGGTTCGATACCATTTTCTGACGATACCGAAGTGAAAGAGCGATTCAAATTAAATATTCTCGAGATGTTAAATGATAAATACGGAATGAGAGAAGAGGATTTTGTCTCTGCCGATATTGAAATTGTTCCTGCCGGAAATGCTCGTGACATCGGATTTGACAGATCGCTTATTGGCGGTTATGGTCAAGACGATAGGGTTTGTACTTTTGGAGCTATGAGAGCAATTGTTGAAGCAGATGATATTGATAAATCCGCACTTGTTCTATTGATGGATAAGGAAGAAATCGGAAGCGAAGGTGCGACTGGTTCTAACTCTGTATTTCTTGAATTGGTGATTGGCGAAATTTTAGAAAAACAGGGAATAACAAATAATAATACTTTAATGAAAACTTTGGCTTCGGCTGATTGCCTATCTTCTGATGTGAATGCGGCTCTTCATCCCGACTGGAAAGAGGTTCACGAAAAGAAAAATGCAGCTTATTTGAATGCCGGAATGGTTCTCAGTAAATTTACCGGCTCGGGTGGAAAAGGCGGATCAAACGAAGCAAATGCAGAATTCGTAGCGAAGTTGAGAAGAATTTTTGATGACAATAAAATCGTTTGGCATATTTCTGAACTTGGAAAAGTAGATGAAGGCGGTGGCGGAACTATAGCAAAATTTATGGCTTATTATGGAATGAATGTAATAGATTCCGGTGTGCCTGTTTTGGATATGCACTCGCCATTTGAGATTACAAGTAAGGCGGATATCTGGATGATGTATAAGGGATTTATTGCTTTCTTGGAGGATTAGGGGGGATTTCTCGCTAAGTCGCAAAGACGCAAAGATGTCTTATTGTGTTTCTCGCTAAGTCGCAAAGACGCAGAGATG
>JAYEHX010000095.1:0-3412 GCA_034659735.1 Fidelibacterota bacterium
ATTCATTTTTCAACTCATAAATTTCGCCATATTTGTTTTCTAAATATGCAATAAACGGTTCAACAGACATTTCATTTCCAACAACTTTTTTAACTAATTCATTCGGCAAATACTTTCTTCCATATTGATGAATATTTGTATTCAACCATTTTTTTAATGGTAATAAATTTCCGTTTTGGATTTGATTATCAAAATCATTTATTTCATCAGATGCTTTTTTATAAAATTGTGCAGCATAAAAATTCCCAAGTGCATAAGATGGAAAATATCCAAATGCTCCCATCGACCAATGAACATCTTGTAAAACACCTTTCGCATCACTATCAGGAATAATATCAAAAAACTCTTTCATGTTTTTATTCCAAATTTCCGGCAGATCTTTCACTTGCAAATTGTCATTTATCAACATTTTTTCAATTTCATATCGCAACATTATATGCAGTGAATAAGTGACTTCATCTGCCTCTATTCTTATCAACGATGGTTCTACACTATTTATCATTTTATAATATTCATCAAGATTAATTGATTCAAATTGCGAAAAATGTTCTTTTAGAATTGGTAAATAATGTTTCCAAAAATCCTTACTTCGCCCAACTTGATTTTCCCATAATCGAGATTGACTTTCATGAATTCCAAAAGAAGCAGCTTGACCAAATGGAGTTCCAAAATTTTCAGATAACAAACCTTGTTCATAAATTCCATGCCCCGCTTCGTGAATACTTGCAAACAAACTCGATAAAAAATTATCTTTGTGAACCCGTGTTGTCAACCGCACATCGCTCGGATGAAAACTAATTGTGAATGGATGTGCTGATTTATCCTGTCGTCCGGATTTTAAATTGAAGCCCATATCTTTTATAATTTTCATTCCGAATTTCCATTGCTCATTTTCGTCAAATTCGCCTTTTACTTTTTGAATTTCCACTGAAGAATTTTGTATTTTTTTTATTAATTCTATCAAGCGACTTCTCAAGCCACCAAACAGATTGTCTAATTTTTCTGTTGTAATACCCGGCTCAAATTGTCCTAAAAGTGCATCGTATCTGTTTGTAGAATATCCATAATAATCCGCTTCCTTTTTCTTCATCTCAACCATTTTTTCCAAATACGGCTCGAAAATAGAAAAGTCATTTCCCTCTTTTGCCTTCACCCAATTCATTTGGCTTTTAGATGTCAACTCAGACAACTCTTCAACAAATTTTTGTGGCAATGCGTTCTCAAAATGGAAATCTTTCCAAACACGATCGAGAAATCTTTTTTCATTATCGCTAATATCATTTGACAATATTTCGCCATTTTCTATATTTACAAATTTACCAAGTTCGTTTTTGAACTCATCTGAAACAACTTTTTGATGTTTCAATGAACTTAAATAAGCAATCTCTTTTGCTCTTATCTCTCCACCATTTTCCGGCATAAATGTCTCCTGATCCCAATGCAAAAGCGAAGCAATAGATTCAATTTTTTGCATCTCCAAAAGTGATTCTCTTAACTTTTTAAAATTATTTTCCATAATATTTCTCCTAATTTATTTTTTAAAAATTTTATTCACTACACCAAACACAATAAGCATTTGTGTATATTTTCGTGCATACTCTCCTAACCTTCTAACCTTCTAAACCCCTAACCCTCTTCCTACTTTTTATGAAAAAATGTATCCAATTCCTCCAAAAATATATCGTATGCCTTTTCGGAAAACAAAACAAATTTTACTAACTTCACTGAACTGCTTTTTAACAGAAAATCAATTGTAGCATTTAACATAATCTCGGCACATTTGTATAAATTAAATTTACCAACTCCTGTTCCAAAAGCAGGAAAAGCTAAAGATTTCATATTCATTTCATCAGCTTTTTTTAATGAATTTTCGGTTGCAATTTTAATTATTTTTTCATTCGTAATCAAATCCTGTCCCATCACAGCCGAGTGAATAATCTTCTTGAAATTCAGATTACCCGCCTCTGTCACAACAACTTCACCAACTTCTACCGGACCTTTTTCTATCGCTTCTCTCTCAATCTGTTCGCCACCATATTTTTTAATCGCACCTGCAACTCCACTTCCCATCCAAAAATTATTATTCCCTGCATTTACAATTACATCTACTTCCTGCTTAACAATATCGCCCTGAATAATTTCTATCTTTGCATTCCCTATTTGTACTTTTTTCATTTTTCTAAATCTCCAAATTTACATTTATAACACATCAGAAATATTATAGGTCTTAACAAATTTTTCAAACATAGAATCTCGTATAGCAACTTTATATTCTGTAAATTCATCTTCAACTTTCTGTTCCAATATATTTCCAAATTGATAAATCGCCGAGTTTGCCTTTCCATTAATATGTGGAATTCTGATTATTCTTTGTCGTGAATGAGAATCCATTTTTTTTGTAATTTCTGCCAATAATTTGTCAACTCCAATATCACGAAACGCCGAAATATAAATCCCATCATCCAACTGTTTTTTTATCATTGTAATATCTGATGTCTCAATCATATCTATTTTATTATATACATTTATGAAATTTTTCTCTGGAATTTTGAATTCTTTTAGTTCATCATCAATTGTTTTTTTATGTTGTAAAAAATTTGGATCTGAAATATCTATCACTTTCAAAAGCAAATCGGCTTCTTTAACTTCTTTCAAAGTGCTTCGAAAAGATGCAACTAATTGATGAGGCAACTTCCGAATAAATCCAACAGTATCACTCAAAAATATTTTGTGCGATTTATCAATTTCTAATTTGCGAATCGTTGTATCGAGTGTTTTAAATAATTTATTTTCAACTGCTACTTCTGCTGAAGTTGTAATATTCATCAGTGTTGACTTTCCCGCATTTGTGTATCCAACAATGGCAACATTAAAATATTTACTTCTGTGTTTACTTGTTGTATCTCCCTGTAATGCAATTTTTTTTAACTGCATTTTCAACTGTTTTATCTGGTCTCTAATCAATCTTCTATCAACTTCAATCTGTGTTTCACCGGGACCGCCTCGCATATCAATTCCACCTTTTTGCCTTTCAAGATGAGTCCACTTGTGCGATAATCGTGGCAACATATATTCCATTCTTGCAAGCTCAACTTGTGTCTTTGCCTCTTTGGTTTTTGCATGATCGTTGAATATATCAAGTATCAATGAACTTCGATCCATCACACGACAATCACCCAATTCTTTCTGAATATTTTTCTGTTGTGAAGGTGTCAATTCGTCATCACAAATTACTACTTTAATATCCAACTCTTCGACTAACATTCCGATTTTTTCTAACATTCCTTTTCCAACATAATGAACATTATGAAATCTCGCACTGTTTTGAATTATCGTGTCAACAACCTCAATTTCCAATGTTTCCGCCAATAACTTCAGCTCTTTTACAGAACTTTCTGTCACACCTCTTTCA
>JAYEHX010000096.1:0-3402 GCA_034659735.1 Fidelibacterota bacterium
TCAGATAAATGAGGTTGAATGGAGTGTTGAGAATTTAGAGTCAGGCGTTTACATTGCGAGAGTGAAAGTTAGCGGAAGTGGTGAGACGAAGGAGTATTTTGTTAAGCCGGCGATTTTGAAATAGGGGCTTTACCGCAGAGGCACGGAGACGCAGAGAGTAGGATAAAATGGAAATGGACAAGGCAGAGGCACGGAGACGCAGAGAGTAGGATAAAATGGGAATAGCAAGGCAGAGGCACGGAGACGCAGAGAGTAGGATAAAATGGGAATAGCAAGGCAGAGGCACGGAGACGGAGAGAGTAGGATAAAATGGAAATAGCAAGGCAGAGGCACACTTCGACTTCGCTCAGCACAGGCGGAGACGCAGAGAGTAGAATAGAATAAAATAAGATGGAACAATAAATCAAATAAAAATATATGCAATTAAAATTCAAGAAAAAAAATATAAATCAAAAACTGTTATTTTTACTAATAATTATTTTAAGTTCAATTTCATTGTTTGGGCAGAATCATCCTGAATTGGAATGGTTTACTTTTGAGTCGGAGCATTTTGTTTATCACTATCATAAGGGAACGGAACGAACAGCTCAAATGGTATTGACAATTGCTGAACAAGTTTATCCAAAAGTGACAGGACTTTATAATTGGGAACCGAAAGGGAAAACACATTTAATTATTCAAGATACAGACGATTATGCAAATGGTGGAGCATATTATTTTGATAATAAAATTTTGCTCTGGGCTTCACCATTGGAGTTTGGGCTTCGTGGAAATCATAACTGGATTAGAGATGTTTTAACTCATGAATTTTCACATATTATTTCACTTGGTGCATCTATGAAATATCCGATAAGTGTTCCCGCAGGATTTATTCAAGTGCTTGACAGAGAGAAACCTATTCGTGATAATATTATTTTAGAATATCCAAAGGGGATAGGTGTGGTTCCAATTCCAAATGTTGTCGTTCCAATGTGGTGGGCAGAAGGTGTTGCACAATATCAATTTCCTGGTTCTACGGAGGATATCTGGGATTCACATCGTGATATGATTCTTCGTGACAGAGCATTAAATAATGATTTGTTGAGTTGGGCAGAGATGTACACATTTGGAAAAAAAGGAACTGGAAATGAATCGGTTTATAATGCAGGAATGTCGTTTGTAAGGTATTTGGCAAAAAGATATTCTCCGAAAATTCATAAAAAAATAACGATCGAAGCACAGAAAAAACTTCGCTTGTCATTTAATAAAAGTTTTAAAAAAATAGTTGGAAAAAGTGGAAAAGATATTCACAGCGAGTGGATGAAAGAAATTACTCATAATTATAAAAAACAGACAGAAGTAATACGAAAAAATAAAGTTTCAGGGAAGGTAGTTTTTTCTGAAGGACCGAGCAATTTTTTTCCATCTTATTCGCCTAATGGAAAGCGATTGGTTTTTACATCGAGCAAGGGAAATGATTATATTGGTCGAACAAATTTATATGAATATAAAAAAGACAAACCAAAAAAAATCACTGATAGAACTCGTGGGAATATCGCTTGGAGCAGAAACGGGAAAAATATTTATTATGCAAAAGTACAAAAGCCGGATAAATACGGTTCGGTTTGGTATGATCTTGCGAAGTATAATTTCGAGAAAGAGGAAGAAGAGAGATTGACTGTGAAGGGTAGAATTTACTCTGTTGCAATTAGTAGAAAAAATGAAATTTATTTAATCACAGTTCACGACGGAACTCACAATATTCAAAAGTATAATGGCAAAAATAAAAAATTTACACCTCTTACGGATTTTAATAATGGCGAACAGATTTTCACAATTGATGTTTCTCCCGATGGAAAAAAAATACTTTTTGATATGGCAATAATTCATGGCAGAGATATTTATTCACTTGATATTGATACGAGAGAAATTGCATTTATTGAGAAAAATGAAGATTTTGATAACAGAATGCCTGTGATTTCAAAAGATGGCGAGTATATGATTTTTTCATCTGACAGGACGGGAATTTTTAATTTATATAAGAAATTTTTTGATTCAGATTCTGTTGTCGTATTAACGAATATTACCGGTGGAGCATTTTATCCGGAAATAAATCCAATAAATGGAAAAATTGTTTATACTTTATTTGATAACGGCACTTTCAAATTAGCAAAATTAAATTCACAAAAACCGATAAAAGCAGAATTGACCGAATACAAAAAAGATTATAAAATGGCGACTGAAAATTACGATCCGACCGATTTGAAAGAGTATGAATCTAAACCCTATGATCCAACTTTTAGCAGAATGTTTTTCATGCCATTTATGATGTGGGATTACAATGCGATGAAGTTTGGTGGTGTAATGTATCAATCTGAAATACTCGGGAAATTTGATTTATTCACATCCGCATCAATCAATAAACGGAAAGATATTGACTCTTATTTGAATTTGGAATATAAAAAATTATTGCCAACAATTTATTTTGAGGGATATTTTGTCACATTAAATGTGGATGCGGAATATGAACAATTATATGAAATGAATGGCTACAATAGAGAAGTATTTTTTGATTTATGGAGTGCGAAGTTAGGTATAAAATATAATTGGCGAAAGGCAAATGATTTTGATTTACATATTTCTTATGATCAATATTCGGCACACATAAAGGATAATTATGACGATCCGCAGATTCCATTACAAAAATTCGGATACACATATTATAAAGGAACTTCTATTGAATTTGATTATTCCGGAGATTTTGTTAAACCAATGTGGCGAGGAAATATAAATCCAACAAAGGGTTTGAAAACAGATATTAAAGTTGCTTACGATTTCAATAATATGATTAGCGGTTTTGGAATTAATGAGGACTTTGGAACTTTACAGGCGATATACGATAACAATAATACTATGAGATTAGAATTAAATACAGATTTGCATTTACCAATTCCATTTACAAAAAATTCTGCTTTAAATTTTAATATAAATTCGGGTTGGTTGGAGAATGCGAAAGTGGATAGTTTTTTTAATTATTTTGGCGGTGGAATGCCCGGATTGAAAGGTTATCCATATTATTCTATCGAAGGAACAAATAAAATGATTTTAACATCAATGTTAAGATTTCCACTTGTGAAAAATATAAATTTAGCTTTTGAACCGTTTAAAATGAATTGTATTTATTTGGGATTTTATCATCAGGTTGGAAATGCTTGGTCTGGTGAGATTATGGATTTTGAACCGATTCAAGATATCGGAACAGAGATAAGAATTGGCGGAAATACTTTTTATTCATTTCCGATTGCATTGACTTTTGATGTTGTTTATGGATTGGATGAAGTTCAGTATGATGAGTTTGATGAAACGAAAACGGTCGGTCAAAATTTTAGATTTTATTGGACAGTGCTGTTTCAATTTTAGGGG
>JAYEHX010000097.1:0-13718 GCA_034659735.1 Fidelibacterota bacterium
TTATCCAACTAAATATATAATCCCAATAATCACACCTCCTGAAAAAGTGCAACTCAAATTTACAACATCATTATTGAACCATTTTATTCCACGAAAAAGTTGTAAATTATTTTCTCCACAGTGAGATGTTTTTTCAGTTATCTTTTTACAAATCGGACATTTATATTGAGCTTGAATTGTTAATCCGAGAATTGAATCAATTGCCATTCCAAAAATTCCTGCAACAGTTATCCAAATTATCAGAGAATTGTGTAATGTGATTGTGTTGCTATAATTATAAAATAAAATACCGGAAATCGCAATAAAAAAAGATCCGAAAATAGCTCCCGAAGTTCCTAAAAAAGTTATACCGCCAGAAGCTCCCATCGGCACTTTTTTAAAATTAAGAATACTACGAGGTAATTTTTTACTGAATGTTCCAAGTTCTGTTCCCCAAGTATCCGCCATTGCAGATGCCACTGTGCCAAGATAAATAACGAACCAAATTTGTGACTTTGTGAAATAAAAAAGCAATGTCGTGACAACAGCAAATCCACCATTTGCAAAAACTTGATAAAAATCTCGCTTACCTGTTTTCTCAAAAATATCATTCAATATCTTTTTATGCTCGCCACCAATATGACTCAAAATACTTGAAGTTGTAAAAAATATAATCATCGGAATCATCCACTCTATTCCACCAATTCCAAAAACGATAGTTCCCAAAAGCCAAGCTCCAACAGCTCCGTCAAGCGATAAACTTTTTGCTTTAAAGGCGACAATTGCAATTACTGTTGTGATTAACATCCATAAAATTAATTGTGTCCGCATATCATTTGGCGAATGATATAAAAAATCCAAAATCAGTCCTGCTCCAAGTGGCACAGTTAGGTTATCCGTTCCCTGATGAGAAATTGTCTCTGCCACAGTTGCAAAAATTGCTGTGATAAAACCAATCAAAATTGCAGTTGAAAAAGTAATCTCATTTCCCATAAATTTTCGCAAAATCAACATTCCAAATGTAGCGACAATAAATGAAATCAAAAACATTGCAAATGAACCTTGTAGTGATTTTTTATCTGAAATAATTGTGAAAACTTTCGGATTCTTTGCATTTTCGCCAACCCAACTTGCGATAGGATCTGCAAATCCCATAATTAGCATTGCAGTAATTAATATCGCAGGATCTTTATCCCAAAACCATAAAACAAGAACTGCAAAAGAGATTGGAAAATATATTGTTCCGTAACTCACTCTTTCTGTGCCGTGAATTCCTTTCAAATTCTCACTTCCCAATGAAAGGAAATTGATGATAATAAAAATTATTGCCAATACAAACGGTTGCAAATAATTCTCAAAAATAAATGGTGCAATGGAAACAAGTATTGCCACTAAAATATGAACTATTCGTCTTGTAGTATTCGGATGAACTTTAAATTTTTTCAGAAGAAAATCTGCTAATCCAAGAAATAATACAATTGTTAAAAAAAATATCCCAAAAATTCCCCAATCCGAACTCAATAAATTTTGCATTATTACCTCAATGTCATATTATATTTTTTCATTTGCTGTAATTTAACAATTTTATTTTTAGAATATAAGAAAAAATTTGTTAACTTTATGATGTTGAATGTGTCTATTGATTTAGAAGGAGGAATTAATTTCATTGATAAAGCGAAAAGATTTCAACATATTTGTCCACGAATATCACGATAGGATTTATTATACCGTAATAAAAATTGTTGGAAATGTTGATGATGCTTTGGATTGTGTTCAGGATACCTTTTTGAAAGCTTATGAAAATAGAAAGAAATTCAAAGGCGATTCATCATTATATACTTGGGTAAATAGAATTGCAATAAATACCGCTTTGAATTTTGTGAATAGAAATAAAACGAAAAAATGGGATGAAGTTCTGGAGTATAATGTGCCAATCGAAGATGAAAAATTGCAACAAAAAAAATTCAATCAAGAATGGTTATCAGAATTGTCGGCAACAGAACGAAGTGTCGTGGTGTTAAGGATTTACAATCAGATGAAATTTCAACAAGTGGCACAGGTTTTAAATACAAGCGAAAGCACTGTAAAAGTATCATATCACAGGGCTGTAAACAAATTAAAAACATTAGTAAATAAATAGGTAAATATTATGAAATGTGAAGAAGTGCAATTAAAATTTCCAGAAATATCAGTACGCGAAAATAACTTTCCAGCCGAAATGGAACACATTAAAAATTGCAAAAAATGTAAAAATGAATATGATGATTTTAAATTAATCTCGTCATCAATATTCAATCTAAATGATCCAATCCCAACTATAATTAGTCGTCAAAATCAAGAGATTATTAAAGGTAAAATTGAACGACAAACATTTGTGAATAGAATAAAAATTATCTCTTCTATTGCCGCCGTATTAGTCATCTCATTAATATCAACTATAATTTTTCAACAGAGTAAAGAGAACAATTTTTATTATGATAGTTCTAATATTGCATACAGCGAATCTAATCCAGTTATTGAATTTGAATTGTCCGATGAAGAAATTTTGGATTATTTAATTTCAACAGAGACAAAAAATAAATTAGATGAAATTATAAAAGAAGAATTTCCACAAATAGATACTAAAAACGGAAGCTAAATAAAAGGAGAATATATAATGAGCGTAGCCAACAAAATTAAAAAAATTATAATAGTTTTATTAATCTTAACAACAATTATATTTGCTCAACATCGGGGAATGAATCCTGCTATGGAAAATTATCGTATTTATCAAATGACAAATGATTTGGAACTTACAACTACACAATCGCAACAATTTTTCCCAATGCTAAGATCACACATCACAAAAATGGAAAATATTGAAAAAGAGATTCAAAATTTGGATAAGAAAGTAAATTCAGATAATTCCATTAATAAAACAGAGTATAGAAAAATAAGAGACAAATTAATGAGTTTGGAAAGAAGAAAATTAAATGAAAAATCTAAATTCTTGAACAATCTTGAAAATATTTTAGAACCGGAACAGATTGCGAAATATATGTTTTTCGACAGGAAATTTAGACGAGATATGCAGAATAGATTAAAACATAGAAGGAGATAAAATGAAGAAATTATTTTTAACAATCATAATAATCTGTATCACAATTTCACTAAATGCACAAATTCAATATTCTATAACCGATTTCAAACCAAAAGATATTAAAGAGAGTCAATTATATTTTAAATTGGGATCTGGTTATAACATAAATAATTATAATTACAAAGATTTATCTGATACTTTAAGTTATACAGAATACAACAGAACTAATAAAAGCAATAATAGTTTTTTTAATTCGATATTAAGATGGGAATTAAAAAAAGAAACTGCTAAAAAAATATTTTTTTCAAATACGGAATTAATTTTAAATGGTAATATAAATAATAGCACCCGGCAAATAAAAAGATTCTCAGATGAAAATAATTATTTAATAACAAGTGATGACAATCACATTGAAAATAAAAAATATATGAATTTTAAAACATTAAATAATTTCAACTATTATTTAACTAACAATTTTGGTATTTCAAATGACTTATCTTTTGATACAAAATTTGATAATAAGAAAAGAGAAGCTACACAATTAAATAATAGCACCATAGATTATGATTCACTTTTGGTTGCTGGAGAAATGGTAGATATTTTTGTTAGAAATGAAAAATATGATCGTAACGGTATTCGTAATGATAAACATAATTCAATCAATTTTAATTATTTCGTCGGCCCTATATTCGGCAGATTATATGAAGGGAAATATTCTGCTCTTGCAATGGAGTTAATTGATGAATTGAGAAAAGATAAATTGCTAAAAACTAAACCAACAAATTCACAAATCAAGAAACTCGCTAAAATTATTTATGAAGAGAAAAATCGATATTATCAAGATAGTAGAATGAAAAGAAAAAGACAATTGAAAGAGATTATTTCATTTTTAATCAATAATAATTTGATTGAGGACTCTGTTATGCCAATACTCACAATAAACGATATTTACAACTACAGTTCCGCAAACTATTCAACTGACGATGTGATAAATGGAACAATGATTAATAATGGCTTGATAAATTATAACAGACCTTTTGGATTTTACGGTGGAATAAAAATTGGTGGCGGATATAGTGAAAAAAATGACTTCTACGAATCTATATACCCGGAATACAATAGAATTATAACTTTCTACGATTCAACAATGACTGTCGTACAGATTGATACATCAATTCGCGATAAATATGAAAGAATAGATGTTAGAACAGATGGAAATTATAATTATTCACTGAATGGATTTTTATCTTATGGAAAACCATTTGGTTGGCATTTTCATTTTGTTTCAAATCTATCATTAAATTATACAAAATATGATACACTTCAATTAGAACTTTTAACTTATGATGATTCTGAAGATTATGATAGCACAATAACTCCCAACAGACAAAGAGACAATCGTTTAACAGGTCGGTATGGTGGCTCATTTTATACACAACTCCAATATTTTATGAACAGTAGAACGGTTTTTCAGCTATATCAAAAAACAGAAATATGGAATAAACAATATAAATTTGATGAGAAATTTGATTATGATTACTATGATATTTCAACAACAATTGGTCTAACAGGAGAATACTACTTTACACCAAGTTTTCACTTATATTTTAATACACGATACACACTTGATAATATTATTGACAAAGAAAGATATTATTATGACTGGTCAACTAATGAAGGTGGTCTTCTCTCTGTAGAGAGTAATGACAGGAATAATTTTTATATTTCATTGGGAAGTTATTTATATTTTTAGAAATTTATTAGAATTATTTTTGTAACAATTTATTACATTGCATTTTCAATTTTGCTAATTAGTGATTTGAATTCTTCATGAAAATTATCCAAAAAAGATAAATCAATTAATTTAATACTATCTATAAATTCTAATGGAAATGTTTTTAATCGAATTAATAAATCATCATTATTATAAACCGCTTTTTTATGAGAAACTTTTAATATCTCATTAATATCGTAATTATATAATTTATCAATTAAATATAAATCAAAAATATCTTTGACATTATCTCTACTAATTATCGCTGTTAATTTATTTGCATAAATATTTTCTAAATTATCTATTTTATAGCCATTTTCCAAATATACAGTTTCTTTATATCGCATCACCATATCATTAACAAAATCTATTTGTAAATAGTTATTTATTTTTAATCTAATAAAATCTTTTGATGACACAATCTCTTCTATAGAAAAACTTTGTTGAAGCTTTGCCTTTATTTTTCTCATCACTCTTGCAAAATCATTATTCTGATTTGTGAAAAAATCCAAATCATCTGAATATCTTTTTTCTTTATAAAATCTACTGATACAAGTTCCACCGGTAAGATAAAATATATCTTCCTCTGAAAAAATAATATCCATTACTTTATCTTGCAGAGCATACAACTTTTTATAATTTATAACATCCATTTTAACTCATCAATTAAAAGTTTTTTATCTAAAAAATAAACATCCGCCATATTTTTTCTACGAAATATATATTCTTTATTAAATTCCGGCACTTTATAATTTTTTAATAAGTTATGTAAAACATCGATTCTAAAAATTTTTAAATCCTGTAAAAAACTTGTGCTATTTAATAAAATCTTTTGAAATAAAAATGATCTTTTTACTTTATTATTACTTTCCGCTAATTGCTTAATCTCTTTATTAGTAAAATTATAATCCCAAAAACAATCTTTTTTTATTCTGTCATATTTTATCATATCTTACTTTATAACTATTTCATATATATTAACATTTCTCAAAACTGCCCTGTGTTTATAATATAGTAATAATTTTATATAATAACAACAATTTAACTTTTTGACAATTAACTTTTCTAATTCTATAAAAAAATTATATCTCTGTTAACCTTTCTCTCAACACAGTGTCAAACATAATGAGAACGAAAAAAGAAATTGAAAAAGAAACAAAAAAAAGAAACAAAAAAAGGAGAACAAAATGAAGAAATTACTCACAATCGCACTGGCACTTATGTTAGTCACATCAGTATTCGCTCAACCAAGAATGGGGCAGAAGCAACCAAGAATGGATAATGATAGACCAATGATGACACGAAACACACTTGACTTAAGCGATGCACAAATGAGTCAATTACAGGAATTAAGAGCTGACCAACAAAAATCTATGATTCCATTGACAGCAGATTTGAAAGTAAAAAGAATTGAATTAAAAGAATTAATTGCAGATGGAAAATCAACAAAATTAATAGATTCAAAACAAAAATCGATTTTATTAACTCAATCAAAAATTGCTAATTTGAGAACAAATCATCTTATCAAAATTCGTAAAGTAGTTGGTGAAGATAATTTCAAAAAAATGGGTGCTATGAAAAACCGTCGTGGAAATAAAGGTTCTAACAGAAACTCTATGCGACATAGAAGATAAATAATAATTAAAAAAAATATTTTAAACTTCCGTATGTTTACAAAACTGCGGAAGTTTTTTAATTATATATGAAAAATAGGCACAGGATACCGAACGCAAAATTATAAGTTTGATAATTGAGAGAATGCACGAAACTAAAATTAACACCATAATTTATTATGGTGAGAAAACTACTTCTAATTTTCACTTATCCGTTTCAACGGATTTTTTTAATAACTACTTAGAAACAGTTAACTTGTATTTCTACTCTATCCTTTCCACCCGAATAAATTCGGATGTTATTCTAAATATTTTTTCTCTGTGTTCTTCTATATATAAAAAAACAATTTCTATTTATTAATTGATATTAAATTAATTATTTGTATTTTTGATAGATAAAATTATTAATTGAAAAAAAAGAATAAAATGCAAAAACCAAAAAGACAATTATCATTATATCATATTTGGGGAATTATAATCGGAACTGTGATTGGCTCCGGAGTATTTATAAATATTCCCATAGTTCAGAAAGCAACCGGTAGTCCAATTTTGGCGACATTCGCTTGGTTAATCGGTGGATTGATATTAATTCCGCAAATACTTATTTTTTCGGAATTGGGATCTGCTTATCCGGAACAGGGTTTTGGTTATACTTATCTGAAAAAAGCGGGGAAACCATCGTTAGCTTTTTTATATGTCTGGACAGCATTTTGGATTACCGATATGCCTTCAATTACAATCATGTCCGTTGCCGGAATTGTTGCTCTTAAATTCTTCTTTCCAATTCTCGCGAACTCACTTTTAACAAAACTCATCGCTTCATTTTTAATTATCGCTTTAACTTCAATTCATTATTTCAGTGTTAGGAAAGCCGGAAATTTTCAACTTTTACTTACTTTAATAAAAATATCACCATTGATTTTATTGGCATTTTTTGGAATTGTTTTATTCAAATCGGATAATCTTTTTGTTACACCAATGATAGAAAATTATGATGGCAATTGGATTTGGTTAGTTATGATTGGTGTTGCGGGAACTGTCTGGAGTTATGCCGGATTTCCAAATGTTTTATATATGGCAGGAGAAATAGAAAATCCGCAGAAAAATATTCCGAGAGCATTAATCTCAAGTTTACTTTTCGTCACTCTGATTTATACATTAGTAGGATTCGCAAGTGGTTCATTGATGCCACATAGCGACTTAATAAATGTCTCCGGTGGCTTCGCAAATCCGTTCAAATATCTGCCATGGTTAGCCGGAATTGCAGGTGGATTTTTAGCGATTTCAGCTTTCATCTCAATTACCGGAGCGACAAATGCTTGCATAATGGCACAACCACGATTACAATATTCAATAGCAAAAGACGGAATGTTTTTTAAATCATTTGGATATTTACATCCAAAATACGGAACTCCAAGTAAGTCAATACTTTTCCAATCCGGCTCGGCAATAATTTTGATTTTTATCGGTGGCATCGAGTCACTACTCGGATATTTTACATTTGCGTTTCTGTTCCAAAACATCATGATTTTCAGTTCTGTTTTCAAATTAAAAAAACGAGATGATTATAATCCAAAATATAAAACTCCAATGTGGAAAACAATGGTGATTTTTTCATTAATAATCCAACCGATTTTGATTATCGCAACATTTCAAGCATTCCCATTTAAGGGTGTGCTCTTTGCTTCTATCATCACCGCATTAGGATTGCCTGCTTATTTATTTTTTAAAAACTATGAATTTGACAACTTTAAAATTAAAAAAAGATTAACTTAAATTAATCTTTCTATAAAACAATTTTATCATTCAATCTTAAAAATCTCAATCCAAAAAACTGTGCTTTCCCCTCTCTCCTTTTGGATTCTCTCGACTGAATTCCACTATTTACATAACTCATTAATGTCTGAATTTTCACCTTCGGCGGAGTGGAATGCAATAAATATATTCCACCTTTTTCACTGCGAATAATCATTCCAAAATGTCCAACCCACTTTCCGTTTTCCTTTTCATTTCCTCTAACTATCTGAACGATATCACCTGTTTCTAATAACTCTTTTATTGAATATATTTTTTCAGCAGGAATGTAATTCCAAACAATTGAATCCTTTGGAATATCAATTCGCAAATCCCATTTTGTGAAAAATCGTTTCTTGTTATAAACTGTCTTATTGGAATCTGTCAAACCTATTCCCAATGAATCCGTAATATCCGTGACTAACCAAGAATTATTTTTATTCCAATCCATTATGGCATAATGATTTCTTGTTGTAAGTGAAATATCTCCATTCTTATAGCGAATTTTTTGGAGATTTATGAAAAAGGAATTCCAATCATGAGAAAGTGCCATTGCATAAATATGTTCAACAAAAACGACACAATCACTTTTATCTAAACTGTATAATGGCTGGCTGTCGTAAATCCCAAAAGGAAATTCGCCAAGCAGATATAATTCATAAGGTTGATCAATATTTTTCAGTCCAAGATGTTTAATCCTTCTTTGTAAATTCGGCTCATATCTCGATAAATATTTTAGATAAATATCCAACTCTTTTTCTGAAAATGTATAAAGTTTTCTGTACTTTAACTCCTTCAATTTATCATATGGTAATCTAATCGAATCTGCAATATTCTGTTCTTTAGAATTCAACTTGACTTTTGCGATTTTACTTGTCGAACATCCTGAAATAAGAATATAAATAATAAGTAAAAAAATATAAAATATCTTTAAATTGTGTTTTTTTATCATTTTTCCTATTCCACTTTCGTTAAAATCTCTGCACCTTTATCAGTGACTAAAATCGTATGTTCAAACTGTGCACTCAATTCTCCATCTTTTGTCGTGACTGTCCAGCCGTCTTTTGCCGATGTTATCACTTCGTAAGAACCGAGATTTATCATTGGTTCGATTGTGAAAATCATTCCGGCTTTTAAACGAATTCTATTCTCTCTTGCATATACATGAAACACATGCGGGTCTTCGTGAAACTTTTTTCCTATTCCATGTCCACCATAAGATTCTACAATAGAATATCCAAATTTGCTTATATATTTCTCAATTGTTTTTCCAACTCTATACAGATAATCGCCAACTTTCACGGCTTCGATTCCTCTATACATTGAATTTTCTGCTCGCTTTACGAAACTCTTAATTTTCTCATCGACTTCTCCAATTATGAATGTCCTCGAAGTATCGCCATGATATCCATTCAAGATTACAGTCACATCTATATTCACAATATCGCCATTTTTTAGAATATCTTTCTCAGACGGAATTCCATGACAGACGACATTATTAATAGAAGTGCAGATACTCTTTGGAAATCCGTTGTAATTTAACGGAGCGGAAATTGCACCATGTTTTTGTGTATATTCTTCACATAAATCATTTAAATAAAGTGTGGAAACACCCTCTTTCACAAACGGCTCAATATATTTCAATAACTTTCCGGCGAGCTGACCGGCTTTTTTCATCTTCTTTATCTCTTCTGCATTTTTAATTTTTATCATTTTTCCTCTCTCTTTCCCTCTATAACTTGTCGCGTAATATATAATATTTTATTTGGTTTTACAATTAAATATAGGAGAAGAGAAATAGCGATTCTAATCGTGCAATCTGCCTTGCCATTTTGAATTTTTTTTCCATTCGGCTTGATATTTATTATTTACAATTTTTATACAAATGTCGGCTTGGTATTTGCTGTCAACAAAATAGATCTTTATGTCTGATTGATATTCTTGATCGCAAATATACCAAACGGCATCTTCACTCTCCGCTTGATATCTACTATTTACAATTTTTACAGTAATATCCGCTTCATACTCTTCTTCAACTATATAGACCAATAAATCCGCCTGATATTTGTGCTCACTTATATAGACAACTCCGGCATATAAGTGTAAATTTAAAAACAACATAATAATTAAAAAAATCTTTTTCATTTTATCCCCTTAATGTTTCAATTCTTGTCTTAATGGATGAATATAACCTTACCGCAGAGACGCAAAGACGCAGAGAAGGTTTTAATCAAAAATATAACCTTACCGCAGAGAAACCCGCCTGTAATAAGTCGGGCAGGCAAGACGCAGAGAAAGTAGTAGTTTAGTTGGGTTGCTATTATTGATAGAGAACTCATAATATTTTATCTAATTTATTTTTTAACTCCTCTATAATAATATCAAATTCTGGTAATTCTCTTAAATGATTTTCTAAGGAATTTTTCCATTCTTTTTTACAATTTATCAATTTGCTTTTATCGAAGAAATCATTTTTATTTTTAAAATTTAAGAATCTCTTTTCTTGTTATCATTTTCAATATTCTTTATTTATTATTGAGAATAATGTCTCTTCATTAATATTTAAACATAATTTCCAGCGAGATAAATATCTGCCTTTTTTTTCATCAATCGGCGAAAGATAAGTATATTTATTTTTCAATCTATTTTTTGTCTCTTTTTGAAAATTTTTGAATCCGCTCATATTAAATAATTCCGACAAATAGGAAATTCTTTTCATAACTGATAAATTGTTAACAGCAATTGCATATTTTAACAATTTCTTTTTATTAACTTTTGCAGAATAAAATGCTCTGATAAGTTCAGCATAACCACCGGAATATTGTGGAAGATCGAAACAATCTATAATTGTCTTTTCAATATTAGTAATTCTAAATTTATTATTTCCCCAACCTTCAGTAGTTATTCCGACAAATTTCTTGGGAAGAACCTTGATGAATTTGTAATCCACATTCAGTACTTTCTTAGAACGCTTCGGCTTAGTTGTTTGTGAAAAAACTGTATTCGGTATTTGTTCCGTTAAACCGTAATGATTTAACGCAGACCAATAAGCAATAGCAGAACCTATAGACAAATAATTTGCTATGACGAAATTGTTGTTAAAATTTGAGCGGATGTATTTTCCTTTTTCTATACGAGTAAGAAAGTTTTTATCATTTAAATTTGATACGATATGACTAAGATTTTTAAATTCCTTACCGATTTGCTCTATGATATTATTTTCAGAAAAAATTTCTATCTCATTATTATCCAACAGAAGCAAGAACTCTCTTTGGCTGTCTGTCAAATTTGTGTTTATATATTTTCTCATTTTTTGTCACCTATTGTTATATTATTACTACCTCTATGGGGGAGTGTTAATATAATGTAAGGTAATATATTGTTTTTTTATATGCAAGAAAAATCTATAATTATAAACTACTATTTTACATACTCAAATTTTTTTCAGTATCTAATATTGAGAAAGAATCAACTGCTGAACGGAGCAAAAAAATATTGGTTGCTGAATGTGGTTGCTTAGCAAAGTCGAAGTGCAATTCTTGTCTTAATGGATGAATATAACCTTACCGCAGAGAAACCCGCCTGTAATAAGTCGGGCAGGCAAGACGCAGAGAAAATTTAATGGATGTTGAACAAATTTTATTTATGCAACTGCTTTCTTTGGTGGTTTCACGCCAAAAATGATACCGGCAGCAACTAAACATAAAATCCCAGTGATAGTAAATGCGAGAGAGAAGTTTCCTAAATCTCCGAGTTTTCCACCGAGAATTGGTCCGAATATTCCACCGATTCCGTAAGCAAGGAATATCCAACCATAATTTTGTCCGATGTATTTTGTGCCGAAAGTGTCTGCTGTGATAGTGGGGAAGAGTGCGAAGTTTCCACCGAAGTTGAAACCGATGAGAGCAGCACCCAAATAAAGAAGAGCAGGAATTCCGGCAATCCATTGAAATAGAATCACGAAAATTCCTTGAGTTGCCATCATCAAAACAATTGAATTTTTTCGTCCTAATTTGTCGCTCATCGCACCCCAAACAATTCTTCCAAGTCCGTTTGCAAGTGAAAAGAAAACTGCCATTGCCGTTCCTGCAATTCCTGATGCAACTGCTTCACTAATTCCGGATGCTTGAAGAGCTTGCATTGGGAATAACTTCATCAGCCCAATACTCATAAGACCAGCACTTGCACCAAAAACGAATGTGAGAAGTATCATATAATATTGAGGGGTCTTAAGCATTTCACCACTTTTCATTTGATTTCCAGTAGCAACTGTTTTTTTCTCTGCTTCAGATGGTTCCCAACCTTCTGGTTTCCAGTTTTCAGGTGGGAATTTCATCCAAATACTTCCAATAAAAACAGCCACGAAAAATACAATTCCGTAAATTGTGAAAGTTGTGCTCAATCCTAAATTTTCGACCAAACCGCCCCAAGTTCCAGCGAGTTTCACCCAAAGAGTTGCACCAAAACCAAAACCTGCAACCGCCAATCCTGTAATAAGTCCCTTTTTATCCGGAAACCAACGCATTCCAACAGCGATCGGCACAACATATGCCAAACCGATTCCCGAACCGCCAATAATTCCAACAAAGAAAAAGATAGGCCAGAAACTTGTTCCACCAAAAAGACCTGCTAATAAATATCCGAGACCCAAAACAATTCCACCGGACATAGCCAGTTTTTTAGGACCTAATTTTGACATTAATCTACCGGCGATTACCATCACAATTGCGAAAAGTGCAAGACCTGCCGCAAATACTGCTTGAGTTTGAGTTTTCGTCCAACCAGCTTCTACAAGCGGCTTAGTGAAAACAGACCAAGCATAAATTGCTCCCAAGCAAAGCTGTATCATAATTGCACCAATAATCACCAAATTTCTATTCATAACTTTTTTTTCAGCCATTTATCTCTCCTTATTTTTAAAAAAGCCGGAACCATCAAAAGCAGGTTTCCGGTCATATTATTACCACCTCTATGAGGAAGTGTTAATATGATGTAAGATAGTATTTTGTTTTTTTTTATGCAAGAAAAATCTATGTACAATACTTGTCTTAATGGATGTTGGTTAAGGTTGAGAATTAAAATCTACCACAAATAAATTCGAGTAATTAGTGAAATTAGTTGTTACTCCTTGTCTTAATGGATATTGGTTAAGGTTAAGGTTGAGATTAAGATTAGGAAGCGAAAACAAATGCAAATTATAAAACACAATTCGGTGTTTTTCGGTGTTATCGGTGGTAAATTGAGGTTGAGAATAAAAATCTACCACGAATAAATTCGAGTAATTAGTGAAATTAGTTGTTACTCCTTGTCTTAATGGATGTTGGTTAAGGTTGAGAATTAAAATCTACCACAAATAAATTCGAGTAATTAGTGAAATTAGTTGTTACTCCTTGTCTTAATGGATATTGGTTGAGGTTGAGAATAAAAATCTACCACGAATAAATTCGAGTAATTAGTGAAATTAGTTGTTACTCCTTGT
>JAYEHX010000098.1:0-13686 GCA_034659735.1 Fidelibacterota bacterium
TCTATATGTTTAATAAACAACGGAAAAGTAATCAAGGAGGGAAATCTAAATTCCATAAAAGATGAATATGGTAAAAATCTTATTGAGATAGAATTTAAAAAAATTGAAAATAATTTACCGAATAATATTCTGTTGAATCAAATTACAAACGGAAATGTTATCAGAGGGAAATTGCCAAATTCAATGGGAGTGAATGATATAATTAAAAAAACAATGAATGAATATGAAATTAAAGGATTCTCTTATTATAAGCCAAAATTAGAACAGATTTTTTTAAATTTAGTCGAAGGAGAATAAGATGAAAAATATAATAAAAATCGCAAAGTGGGAATTATTTAGGCATATAAAATCAAAGGCGTTTATTATTTCTCTATTCATACCATTTATTATTATTATGATTGCAGGAGGTGCTCAATATCTGTCTTTCAATTCAGAACAACCGGTAGCAAATGTTGGAGTTATTGACAAAGGAAATTATATTTTTGAGGAAATAGAAAATCAACTGGTGGAAGATTCTAAAGATAGAGAACAGTTTATTTTACAAAATTATAATGGAGAAAATACAAATCAAGAAATTTTTATAAAAGAATTAATTAAAACAAATGTTGAAGATATTGTAATTGTTTTAGAACCACAATTAATCGATAGCGGAAACATAAAAATATATCATAGAAATAATATCGGTGTTGCACAAGTGGGAAAAATCCAAAATGTTGTATTTAATGTAGTGAAAAATCAACGAATAGAAAACTTGCAATTAAATAAAAAAGATTTGGAATATGTTAGAACGAGATTACAATCTCAAACTTTTGAAGTTTCAGAAAAAGGTGAAATGGAAGAGATGGATATGTTTATTAAATATGCTGTGCCGGGAATTTTTATGTTTGTTTTGCTCATAGGAATTATTACAAGTTCTCAACTTTTGGTATCGAGCATAATAGAAGAGCGAACAAATCGGATTATTGAAATATTGCTTTCGTCTGTCAAAACATCTGAATTGATGGCGGGAAAAATTCTCGGTGTGGGGATGCTTGGTATAATTCAGATCTCTATTTATCTAACAATCATGATTGGATTAGCTATTTTTGGAAGTAGTTTTTTGCCAATAGAATTAGATATTTCGCAAATATTTTCACTGAAGGTTTTGTGGTATTTTTTATTTTTTATACTTGGATATTTTATGTATAGCACAATTTATATTGGTTTTGGATCTTTATTTGATAACGAAAGAGATGCCCAACAAATGATTGGAATGTTCTCGCTTTTTGCAATTTTACCAATGTATTTTATCTCTTTTATTATTCAAAATCCCGAATCGTTATTAACAAAAATACTAACATTGGTTCCACCGATTACACCATTTTTTATGATTGTTCAAATTGGAATGCTTTCGGCACCCTGGTATTATTCTCTTGGAATTGCATTGTATTTAATCTTATGGATTGTTGGGATTACTTTTGTTGCCAGCAGAATTTTTAGAGTTGCGATTTTGATGTATGGTAAGAGACCGACATTTCCTGAACTGTTAAAATGGATAAAAAACAGTAATTAACAATCTCATTAAATCGTTTCATAAATATATATAGAACTCTTTGCATAATTAGAGCAAATAATAAGAATCAAAATAAAATAATAAGAATGTTTAGAAGTTTAGAACGATAGAAATGATTTTTATTAACAATAAATTATAAAATTAAACCGTATTTGTTATGTTAATCAAAGGTTTCATATAATAAAAAACTTTGTTAATTAAAAATTAATAGTTTTAAAAGTTTAGTATTTTAGGGACTTATCAGATTAGAATAACGAATATTGATAACAAATCATAATTTTATAATAGTTAAAATAATAATAAAATATTCTCTGCTTTTTTTGTGTTTTAAAACGAATAGAAGTTAGAAATTAGTATTTATAAAAAAAATAAAAAACATTTGCATATAGAAATTAAATGTGTTATGTTTCTATGTATAGAAACAGAGGAAGATATGACAAATGAAAGATTGATTAAAATATTTACAGAAATAAAAGACGAAAAACAGATGGAAAAATTCTTTTTAGAGATATTCACTGAAAAAGAATTAATCGATCTATCACTTCGATGGCGGCTTCTCGCCGATTTACATAAAAATAAAACACAAAGAGAAATCGCGAAAAAATATCATATTAGTTTATGTAAAATAACTCGCGGATCGAAAATTCTCAAGAAAAAGAATTCGATAATAAAAAAGATTTTAGATAATAAAGAAACTTAAAAAGGAGAAAAGATGAAACAGAAAAGAATAATTTTAGACCAGAAAGAGATGCCAAGGCAATGGTATAATATTCTTGCGGATTTAAAATTAAATCCACCACTTGGAGGCGATGGAAACCCGATTGGCCCGGAACAATTAGCAAAAATATTTCCAATGAATTTAATTGAACAAGAGGTAAGCACAGAAAGATGGATTGATATTCCTGAAAAGGTTTTAGAGATATTATCCATTTGGAGACCGTCTCCAATAACTCGTGCATATAATCTTGAAAAAGCGTTAGATACACCGGCAAAAATTTACATCAAAAACGAGAATGTAAGTCCTGCAGGAAGTCATAAACCAAATACGGCTGTTGCTCAAGCATATTATAATAAGGAAGCGGGAATAAAAAAAATAATAACAGAAACCGGAGCCGGACAATGGGGAAGTGCATTAGCATTTGCAACTCAACAATTCGGAATTGATTTGGAAGTTTATATGGTGCGAGTAAGTTTTGATCAAAAGCCATATAGAAAAATAATGATGAAAGTTTGGGGAGCTGATTGTATTGCAAGTCCGAGTAAAAATACAGAATTCGGAAAAAAAATTCTAAAAGAGATGCCGGACACACCCGGGAGTTTAGGAATAGCAATTAGTGAAGCCATTGAACGGACACTTAGCGATCCTAAAGGAGAAACTCGTTATGCACTTGGAAGTGTTTTAAATCATGTAATGCTACATCAATCAATAATTGGATTAGAGGCCAAAAAACAGTTAGCAAAAGTTAATGAATATCCTGATGTAATTATAGGTTGTGCAGGAGGCGGAAGTAATTTTGCAGGACTAACATTCCCATTTATAAACGATAAAATGAATGGAAAGGAAATTGATATTTATGCTGTAGAACCTACTGCTTGTCCAACACTTACAAAGGCACCATTTGCTTATGATTTTGGAGATGTTAAGGGATTTACACCACTTCTTGCAATGTACAGTTTGGGACATAATTTTATTCCACCACCGGTTCATGCAGGTGGATTAAGATATCACGGAATGGCACCAACCGTAAGCCAGTTAGTTGTGAACGGACTTGTGACACCAGATTCTATTGGTCAGTTAGAAACATTTGAAGCAGGTGTTTTATTTGCTAGGACTGAGGGAATTATTCCTGCACCTGAGACAAATCATGCTATTGCAAAGGTAATTCGTGAAGCAAAAAAAGCAAAAGAGGAAGGTAAAGAAAAAACGATATTATTTAATTTTAGTGGACATGGATTGGTAGATCTTTCATCTTATGAAAATTATCAAAGTGGAAACTTAAAATATTTTGAATTGTCTGATGAACAGATAGCAAAATCAGAAGAAATATTAAAGCAATATCCAACACCGGCAAAAAACTTATAATAATGATTAGAAGTTTAGCGGATTAGGAAATGTGAAAAAAAATTGATTTTATATAGAATTGTATTTTAAATAAAGTCAGTAATAAAAAAACCTCTCATGAAATTGAGAGGTTTTTTATTTAGTATTTTTAATCGTTTATTTGTTTTTTAAAACTCGATGAATCGATTTTAGTTCGTCCAAAATTAACTCTAATTTATTATCATTTGGTGATTTGGTCGTATTTTGATCAACTGTAGTCGGGGTTGAATTTGATTGAATATTACTCAATTTATTACGAAGTATCTGGTGTAAGTTATCCCAATTTGCAAGTCCTGATAATTTCCCTTCATAACCCGTTGCAGTGATAGATTGCCCTGCTGTTTGAATATGAATCGATCCTATGCCCAGAAATCTTGCATATAGAGAACGATGTAATACAAAATCTGTAATAGCACGATATGGAATATTTTTTTGTCGTTTTGATAGAACTCCTTCAAAAATTGTAACTCCATCATCTTCGATAAAATAAGTTAAATTCTTCGTCCAAAGTTTAATAATCGGAATTGCAATAATCCACATTATAAGAATGATACTATTTGATATTATCCAGAGAATTTTTCCAATTTGAGCTGATGAACTATTATCTGTGACTGAAACTATAACCTGTATCGCAATTGCAACAAAAACAATAATTATAGAAATTGTGAGTAAAACAAACCAATATTTAGTTAGTAATTTTTTATCAGGTTTTATTTGCATTTTATTCTCCCTAAATTAAATATTAAAAAATAAACATTTCACTAACACAGCAAATATTGTCTTTAAGTTATTTAACAAAACAGCATTGGACGAATATTAGGATTTTTCTATTTACCAATTCCATCATATGTTTTATTATGTTTGTCAATGACTTTTTTTTCAGCAATAATTTTTGCAACTAACTCTTTTACATCATCACTTTTTACAAAATTATAATTGTTGTTATCATTGATTTCATCAAATACATTTCCACCTAATTCTGAAAATAATTTCTCTAAATTTCTCTTCTCTTGAAAAAGGTTATATTTGACACGACCTTTTTCTTTTACTTCGTTTGCTTTTTCGCCGGCTGTTTTGGCCATTTCTTGGAGTTTTGGTTTATTTTTATTCCACCATTTCCCAACACTTTCTTTCACATCATCAACTTTACTAGCATTTTTTTTCTCTGTTTCGTTAGTCATTCTAAATCCTCCTATTATATATTATTTCCTATTCTACAATTAATATAAAACTTTTTTCTTACAATGTAAAGTATTATATATTTATTATAAATATTCCATTTTATACCAATATAGAAAATTATTGCAAAACGGCATAAAAATTTGTAAATTAACCACTTGGAGGAGATGTTTAAAATGAGCGATATAGAAAGAAAACAAATAATAAGATTAAAAAAGCTATCAAAAAAAATTAGAATTGATATAGTGAACATGATTCATGGTGCAAAATCCGGTCATGTTGGTGGATCGTTGGGGTTGACAGATATTTTTACATCTCTGTTTTTCCAAATTTTAAAACATAATCCGGAAAATCCAAATTGGGAAGAACGGGATCGTTTTATCGTTTCAAACGGACATGTTGCACCACTCTATTATTCAGTGTTGGCACATTCGGGATATTTTCCCGTTAGTGAATTGAGTACCTTAAGAAAATTGGGGTCAAGATTGCAAGGACATCCAAATAAACTTGATTTGCCGGGAATAGAGATTTCCACGGGAAGTTTGGGGCAAGGACTTGGAGTTGCAGGCGGGATGGCTTTGATAGCAAAAAATGAGAAGAAAAATCATAAAATATATTGTTCAATTGGCGATGGCGAATCTCAAGAAGGTTCAATTTGGGAATCTGCAATGTTTGCCGGACACAACGAATTGTCAAATTTAATAGCATTCACAGATAGAAATTATATACAAATAGATGGCAATACGGAAAATATAAATAAATTGGAACCATTATCAGATAAATGGAAAGCATTTAATTGGAATGTTTTATCTGCTAATGGAAATGATTTTGAGGAAATTTTGTCTGTATTCGAAAAGGCAAAAAGTGAAAAGAAAAAACCTACAATGATAATTTTTAATACGAAATTAGGTTTTCCTGTTGAATTTATGGACGGAGTTTCCAAATGGCACGGAACGGCTCCAAGCGATGAAGATGCAAAAAAGTCGATAGAAGAGATAGAAAAATATTATTCAAAGTTTGAGTTATAATGGAAAAAATAAAAAATAACATTTTTGAAAAACCGGATATGTTGCCAACTCGTGATGGATTTGGTAAAGCACTTTTGGAATTGGGCGAGACAAACGAAAAGGTGGTGGTATTGACGGCCGATGTTTCCGGCTCTGTGAGAACAAATTGGTTTGCCGATAAATTTCCAAATAGATTTTATGAGTTGGGAATTGCTGAACAGAATATGGTTTCTGTAGCAGTCGGAATGTCATTAGAAAATAAGATTCCATTTGCTTCAACTTTTGGTGCTTTTATTACAGGCCGAGTTTGGGATCACATTCGCATACTACTTTCCTATTCTCAAACAAATGTGAAATTAGTTGGAACTCACACAGGAGTAACGGTCGGCGAAGATGGAGCAACTCACCAAATTCTTGAGGATATTGCATTGATGAGAGTATTGCCGAATATGACCGTAATTGTTCCAAGCGATTTTAATCAAGCAAAAAAGGCAATAATTGCATCAGCAAACTTTAATGGTCCTGTTTATATTCGTTTGGGAAGACAAAAAACTCCAATTGTTATGGCTGAAGATGCACATTTTGAAATTGGAAAATCACAGATATTAAAAACCGGAAATGATGTGACAATTGTTGCTTGCGGAGTGTTAGTTTATGAAGCGATTTTAGCATCGAGAGAGTTAGAAAAAATTGGAATATCTGCCGAAGTTATAAATATGCATACAATAAAACCACTCGATGAAAAAGCACTTTTAGAGTCGGTGAATAAAACCGGTGCGATAGTTTCTGCAGAAGAGCATCAGATAGCCGGCGGACTTGGAAGTACAATTGCAGAATCGTTAGTAAAATCAAAACCCGTTCCGATGGAAATGGTTGGTATAAAAGATGAATTTGGAATGTCCGGCACATCAGAAGGATTGCTTACTTATTATAATTTGCGGTCCAAAAATATTGTAGAGAGTGTAAAAAAAGTGATAAAAAGAAAAAGATAATGAGATCAGAATATACAAATCCGGAAATACAAGAAGAAGAGAAAAAAAGTGAAGTATCACTTCGTCCGGAAACATTATCTGAATTTATTGGTCAAAAAAAGCTTAAAGAGAATTTAAAAATATATATTCAAGCCGCGAAAAAAAGAGAAGAGCCACTGGATCACATATTACTGTTTGGGCCTCCGGGATTAGGGAAAACAACATTGGCAAATATTATAGCAAAAGAGTTAAATTCTAATCTAAAACCTACATCCGGACCAATTCTTGAACGAGCAGGTGATTTAGCAGGAATGTTGACAAATTTAAATTTTCGCGATGTTTTATTTATTGATGAAATTCACAGGACAAATCGTGTAGTTGAGGAATATTTATATTCTGCAATGGAAGATTTTAAAATTGATATCATGATAGATTCGGGACCAAGTGCAAGAAGTATTCAATTGAATCTGGAAGGATTCACATTAGTGGGAGCAACGACAAGAGCCGGCTTATTGACTTCGCCAATGCGAGACAGATTTGGAATTTCATTGCATGTTGAATATTATAACCGAAAAGATTTATCTGAAATAATTCATCGTTCGGCAAAGAGATTGAAAATAGAAATAACAAAAGATGGAGCAGACGAAATTGGAAAAAGATCTCGTGGAACTCCAAGAATTGCAAATCGTCTTCTAAAGAGATGCCGTGATTATGCACAAGTCCAATCAGATGGAAAGATAACATTTGAAGTTGCCCAAAAAGCACTTTTAATGTTAGAAATAGATGAAATTGGTCTTGACAATATGGATAAAAGAATATTATTAACACTTGTAAATAATTTTAATGGTGGACCTGTTGGGATACAAAATTTGGCAGTAGCAATAAGTGAAGAAGCAGACACGATTGAAGAAGTTTACGAACCGTTTTTAATTCAAGAGGGATTTATTCAACGAACTTCGAGAGGTCGTATTGCATTGGATAGAACCTATAGCCACTATAATATAGATAGAAAAAATATAACTAATAAACAAGGGAGTTTATTTAATGACTAAATTTGAAATTTTTAACAACAAACAGAATTCATATCATTTAAAGGATTTTTATTTTGATTTACCAGAAAAATTAATAGCTAAATATCCACCTAAAAAGAGGGGTGATGCAAAGTTAATGGTATTAGATCGGGAAAAACAGACAGTAGAACATCATAAATTTTCAGATATCACAAATTTTTTAGAACCAAAAGATTGTCTGGTTTTGAATGATACGAAGGTATTCCCGGCGAGATTATTTGCCACAAAAGATCAAACAGATGCAAAAGTAGAAGTTTTTTTATTGAGACAATTAGATGATAATATTTGGGAAACAATTGTAAAGCCAGCTCGGAAAGTTCGTGTTGGAAATAAATTAGTTTTCACAGATAAAATTCATTGTGATATAATTGATAACACAGTTTCAAGTGGTCGTGTAATTCGTCATAATTGTTCCAAAGAAGAATTTATGGAATACATTATGGAGCATGGCAAATCACCAATTCCACCATACATTAAGCGAGAAAGTGAACCGATTGATAAGATAAGATATCAAACAGTGTTCGCAGAAAATATTGGTGCTGTTGCTGCTCCGACTGCCGGAATGCATTTTACAGAAAAAATATTAAATAAGATTGAAAAAAATAAAGTGACAAAAGCATCGCTAACATTACATATTGGATTGGGGACATTTAAACCTATTACTGTTGAAGATATTAGTCGTCATAATATGCATTCGGAATATTATGATATTTCAAAAGATACGGTGGAAAAAGTAAACAACACAATGAAAAATGGTGGAAATATTGTTGCTGTTGGAACTTCTGTTGTGAGGGCTTTAGAATCCGCATATATTTCTGATATGCAAATTACAAAACAAAATTCTTGGACGGATAAATTCATCTATCCACCTTATAAATTCAAAATTGTAGATAAAATAATTACAAATTTTCATCAACCAAAATCATCTTTAATAATTCTTGTTTCGGCATTTGCAAATAGAGATTTTATTTTTAAGGCATATAAAGAAGCTATAAAAAAGAAATATAATTTCTATTCTTATGGCGATGCAATGTTAATTATCTAATAAAAATAATAAATAATTATGAAAAATATTTCTGTTATTATTCCATCTGCGGGATATGGAAAAAGAATGAATTCACAAATTCCCAAGCAGTTAATAGAAATTAAAAACGAAGAAATAATTTATTATACCATATCAAGATTTTTGAATGATGAAAGAATTAAAGAAATAATTATACCAACTTCTGAAGATCTAAAAAATAAAATTATTCATATTTGTAATAAATTTAATTCATCAATGAAATTTAAAATTATACTTGGTGGAGAAAAAAGACAAGATTCCGTTGCAAATGGATTGGCTGTTTTAAGTAGCAATTCAGAAATAGTTTTAGTTCATGATGCGGTAAGACCTTTTTTTGCTGAAAATATTATTAATGACGGAATTGAATTGTTGAAAAAATATGATGGAGCAATTGCCGGAGTTCCAAGCATTAACACAACCAAAATAGTAGTAAATAATTTAGTAATAGAAACACCAAAACGAGAAAATTTATATCAGATAAATACACCACAACTATTTAATAAAAAAGCGATTTTAAAAGCATATAGTGAAGCAAAGAAAATTAATTATTATGGAACAGACGACTCTTCATTGATGGAAAAATTTGGTGGAAAAGTCGCAATTATTCTCGATACTTATGACAATATAAAAATAACAACAAAGCGAGATTTGTATTTTGCAAAGGAGATTATTGATGGAAATTAAAACTGCGATTGGACAGGACAGTCATAAATTTAATTTTTCAAGAAACAATAAGAAATTGATACTCGGTGGAGTAGTGTTTAAAAATAATCATCCCCTTCAAGGAAATAGCGATGCCGATGTGATACTACACTCAATTACAAATGCTGTGTCAGGAATCACAGGTGTAAATATTCTCGGCAAAATTGCAGATGAAATGTGCAAATCCGGAATTACTGACAGTAAAGAATATCTCTTAAAAGCAATGGAATATTTAAATGGATTTATAATTTCACATCTGTCGATTAGTGTTGAATGTAAAACTCCGGCAATTTCTCCAATGATTTCACAAATTAAAAAATCAATAGGAAAAATCCTAAATCTTAAAGTTGAAAATATTGGATTGACTGCGACTTCCGGTGAGGGATTAACTTCATTTGGAAAGGGTGAAGGGATTCAAGTGTTTTCTATTATCACAGCAATTAAAAAAGGTTAGAAAATGGAATTTATAAAAACGATTGTCGATTTTTTAGGTCAAGTAACACCATTCTATTTAATTCTAATTATCTTTTTAGCATCATTTATTGAAAATATTTTTCCACCGCTTCCGGGTGATACGATGTTAGTTTTTACCGCCTATCTATTTGCAAGTTATTCTCATTCACTAATCTTTTTATTTATTTTTTCACTACTCGGAAGTGTTATTGGTTTTATGTTTTCGTTTAGCGTAGGACATCATTGGGGAAAAGATTTTTTCTACGAAAAGAATTATAAACTTATGCCGGTTGCTTTATTACGACGAATAGAAAACAAATTTAATAAATATGGAATTTGGATCATTTTAATAAATCGGATATTCCTTGGTATGCGAACTGTGATTGGTGTCTTCTCGGGTATATCAAATATTAAGTGGTGGATAGTGTTAATTTTAATTACTTTTTCTACTGCTGTTTATAACTCATTATTAATGCTTATGGGATATTACATCGGAGATAATTGGGAAATGGTAAATACAATTTTACATAAATATCAAACCGTTTCATTAATTATTTTTGGTATTTTATTAGTTATTTGGTTTTTCAGAAGAGAGAAATATGTCGAAAATTATATAAAGGAGAGAAAATGATTGTAACAAGATTTGCACCAAGTCCTACCGGATATCTGCATGTTGGTGGATTAAGAACAGCACTTTATAATTATTTATATGCAAAACAGAATGACGGAAAATTTATCTTACGAATAGAAGATACAGATCAAAAAAGATACCAAGAGGGTGCAGTAGAAAATCTGTTAAATTCTCTAAAAATGGTTGGACTTGAATATGATAATGGTCCAAACAGGGACGATGAAAATGCACCGTATTTTCAAAGTGAGAGAACAGAAATTTATAAAAAAGAAGTCACAAAATTAATTAAAGATGGAAATGCTTACAGATGTTTCTGTTCTGCCGAGCGACTGAAAAAGTTGCATGAAAAACAAATTGCAAATAATGAAGATCCGAAATATGATGGAAAATGTAGAAATATTTCACAAGCAGAATCCGATGAAAGAGCAAAAAACGAACCATTTACTATTCGTCTGAAAGTTCCTGAAACCGGTGGAATTATATTCAAAGATAAAATTCGCGGGAAAGTGAAAATTGACTATTCCGAAGTGAGCGATCAGATTTTAATTAAGACAGATGGATTTCCGACTTATCATCTCGCAAATGTCGTTGACGACCATTATATGAAAATTTCGCATGTTATTCGTGGCGAAGAGTGGTTGTCATCGCTTCCAAAACATTTATTGCTCTATCACTATTTAGGATGGAAACCGCCGAAATTTGCTCATGTGCCTCTATTACTTAATGCTGACAAATCCAAATTATCAAAACGGCAAGGTGATGTTGCGGTTGAGGATTATTTAAAAAAGGGATATTTGTCATCGGCACTTTTAAATTTTCTTGCACTTCTTGGTTGGAATCCTGGCGGTAAGAAAGAGATATTTTCACTTGGTGAATTGATAAAAGAATTTTCACTTGAAAGAATAAATAAATCCGGCTCTGTTTTTGATATTAAAAAATTGGATTGGATGAATGGTCAATATATCAGAAAAATGAGTGACGAAGATTATTTCACAGAAGCAAAAAAATGGATTGATGAAAGTGAAATTAAAAAAGATAAATTAGAAATTGCTCTAAAATCATTGAAACCAAGATTGATAAAGTTGACAGAGATTCAAGAAAAATTAAAAGTATTTACACAAGAAGAATTTGAGATAACCGACAGCGAAGCAAAAGAGATTATTGAAAAAGATTCAACAAAAATTGTTCTAAAAAATTATATTGAAAAAGTGAACTCTACAGATGAATTGACAGGAAACGAGTTTTATAAAATTATGAAAGCAGTCCAAAACGATACGGGAATAAAAGGCAAAGATTTGTGGATGCCAATTCGGATTGCACTCACCGGAGAAATGCACGGACCGGAGCTTGATTGTATTGTTGAGTATTTTGGGCGAGATGAGAATGTTCGGCGAGTTGGTGAGTTTGTGTAGTTACGAAAGATATTACCGCTAAGACGCTGAGACGCGGAGATTGAGGTTGAGATTGAGGTTGAGATTGAAAATAGGCCGGGCATTGAGCGGATATGAAATGTTGCCACGAAAATATCACGAAAAAGTAACAACGAATTTCGCGAATGACACTAATGAATATTGATTTTGGAATACATCAACCGTGTTGATGTGTGCATTATCACGGATAATGCAGTCCAAAAAAACGCCGAATTACGATTAACGAGCAATGTTGTTTTTGAAATAGAGAAAGTGACTAACACCAGCTTTTAAGCTGGTGACAGATACGCAACAAAAAAACTCGGGCTTTAGCCCAACATTCTTAATGAAAAAGAAAAGTAAAAAATGAATCAATCACCGAGAACACCAAAAAAAGTTAGTATCTTATCAGTTCTCTCTGTGCTCTCTGTGGCAAAAAAATATGGAAATAAAAATGACAAAAATAGCGGTAATGCAAACAAATCCAATATTTGGCGAAGTCAAATCTAATCTACAAACGATTAAAAAATTATTTCCAAGTTCTGCAGATATAGTTGTCTTGCCGGAACTCTGCACGACAGGTTACCAATTTAAAAATTTAGATGAAGTTAAAAAATATAGCGAGGATTTTTCCGATTCGTATTCTATTGATTTTTTAACAGGATTAGCGAGAGAAAATAGTTGTGTGATTGTTGCCGGACTTTCGGAAAAGAGTGGAGGTAAATTTTATAACTCTGCAGTTGTAATTTCAGAAAAAGGATTATTGGAAACTTACAGAAAGATAAATTTATTCTATCGAGAAAATCTGTTTTTTTCTGCCGGAGAAAATGAATCGCTCGTTGTAGATGTTGGATTTTGTAAAGTTGGAGTGATGATTTGTTTCGATTGGATATTTCCAAATGTGGCGAGAGAATTAGCAAAAAAAGGTGCAGATATTATTTGTCATTCTGCGAATTTAGTTTTACCTTTTGCACAAGATGCAATGATTACGAGATCAATAGAAAATCGGGTTTTTACTGCGACTGCAAATAGAATAGGAAGTGAAAATCGTGATGAAATTGATAATTTGACATTCACAGGCAAAAGTCAAATCACTTCACATAAGGGCGAAAGGTTGGTGAGTGCGAGTTTGGATAAAGAGGAAGTGATTTTTTCTGAAATTGATATTAAATTAGCTCGTAATAAAAAACTTAATGAATTTAATGAATTGTTGAAATAAATTTTGGAGTTTGAGAAAATGAAAAATGAAATATCGACTATAGATAACAAGCAAATTAAAAATAAAATTTTCACAATTCGTGGTGTTCAGGTAATGCTTGATAGTGATTTGGCCACATTATATGGTGTTCAGACAAGAATATTGAATCAGGCTGTTAAAAGAAATATTGAAAGATTTCCTGAAATATTTCGTTTTCAATTATTTGAAAAAGAAAAACAAGAGGTTATCACAAATTGTGATAACCTCAAGAAATTAAAATTTTCTCCTACTCTCCCATATGTTTTCACAGAACAAGGTGTAGCAATGTTATCTGCTGTTCTGAAAAGTGA
>JAYEHX010000099.1:0-3340 GCA_034659735.1 Fidelibacterota bacterium
GAATGATTTGCATAACAAAAACAAATAATAAAAATCAAAATAAAACAATAAAAATGTTTAGAAGTTTAATGGTTTAATAGTTTAAAACGATAGAAATTATTTTTATTAACAATAAATTATATAATGAAAGTGTATTTGTTATGTTAATCAAAGATTTCTTGAAAATGGAAAATGGAAAATGACAACAAATGACAATCAATGACAACCAATTAGATAAATTCGATTAATTCGATGATTAGTTCGTTTTAGTTCGATGCAAAAAAACAAAAAAACTCCCGATTTACAACATCCCACCTACATCAAACCAATAAGAAAACTTCATCATAAATATATTATCCGGTTTCACTTTCCATAAATCTACAGAATTGTTATACATATCTAACTTTCCATCTGTCTGATAATCGGATTTATTGTTTGTCCATACCAAATATAAAACAGAACCCGGAGCAACTTCCCATCTCAAAACCACATTCGCTTTGAACGATTTATAATTGAAATTTGGATTAGAAACATCAAAAGAATTTGCACTTCCACTTCCATCAGGATCTATTGTGTACATCATACTATTTTCATCATAACTAACTATACCAATATCATCATAATTATTTGTTTCATAAGATCTTGATTTCGCTAATTCTTTAAAATTGTCATATTTGCCAACAGAAATATATGGTTGCATAAAAAGTTCTAATGACAATTTTGGTGTAAAAGTCCAATTCATTCTGATTTGACTTGCGACAGTTTTTTGAATCATCTCAGCAAATACATACCTATTTCCATAAGTTTCTGTAGCAAGTACATCTTCAAATACTCCCACCCATTGGATTGTTTCAAAATTTTCTGAATATGATGGTCCGATTTCAAAATTAATTTTACTTGAAGGTTGCCATTGAATTCCAAAATTATAACTTGAACCATAACTATCAATTTTATTTTGTCCCCAATATTCATAACCAAAATCAAATACTACTTTTTTTCTACTATCCGAACTTAATGAAATTTCTCCAAAAAAAGTTTCCGGTGTTTTTGCCAACGGTCCGCCTCTCGTTAAATTTTTAGAATAGGCCTCAAGAAAAAAACCACCATTTATCATCAAATTATAATAGTTTTTAAATTGTAAATAATCAAATGTCATAAATTTTCTATCAAGATTATTGAATTCAAAATCATACAATTCAGTATAGATAAAATGCATCATTTTCATTCTGAATATTTTTCCCGGCTCATATTGTTTATATCCAAAAACAACATGTCCATTAATTTTATCAGTACTATATTGAAATCCCAAATCGTTATTGGAAAAACCCGGTGATGATGCACCAATCGCCGTATTAAAATAAAAATTTCCATTCTGTTTATTCAACATTACCCTGCTAAACCAACCCGACATTGAGGTTAAGCTACTATCAACTGTGAATTTATTCGCATCAGGTCGTTGAAAATATCTTATTGATGAATTCTGAAAATCCAACATATATTCCTCAGAACCGGAAACGAAAGAACCAATTACATTTCCTGTTAAAACCCACATCTTATCCTTATCCAAAAATGTCCAGCCATCAATTCCAAAATTATAAGCATCTTTGGACAATTGAGTATTTAACAACGAATCTGACAGATTACGATTGACCGAAGTGAAAATTATTCCCAAAGATTGACGACCATCATTAAATTCTTTCTGTGAACGAAATGCTCCATAATGTGTCAAGGGTTCTATTTGCTGTTTGTGAATTATTTTGTTCGTAGAATCTGTTGCCGTGTCAATAATAGTTGCAAAAGTTCGTTCCGTCATAGCACTTAAAATTCCAACAGAGAGATTATTTTTTGTCTTTCCTGTCAATTTCCCCGCACTCAAAATTCTTGTTTCAGTTGGAGTATCAATATAATCGTAATTATAGTTTTTTGAATAGTCAATTATTCCTTGTGGTCGTCTTCCAATTCTTCTCGAATATATCAAATTTGGTGTTCCGAAATTAAAATTCCAATTGTTATTAGCTCCACCATTGCCAAAGTCAAATATATTTTGTCCTTCAATAAAAAACGGCCTTTTTTCTCTAAAATATGTTTCAAATGCTGAAAGATTTATAGATGCAGGATCTGCTTCTACCTGTCCAAAATCCGGATTTACGGTTGCATCTAAAGTAAAATTACTTCCAATTCCAATTTTAAAATCTCCACCAACTCTTATTTTATATTGATTTTCAGAATAGAACGGGTCATTTTCATCGTGCTCTAAATATTGTGCTTTCCCAACAATATACGGCAAAATTTCTATTCGCTTCTTTGACTGAATTCCATCTAATCCAATTAAATCCGGAAATTTAGAAACAAATCCACTCTCATCTTTTGGCACCATTAAATAAAATACTGATTCGTTTTTCCTGAATATATCTCTCGCAAAATTAACTCCCCAAATCATCTTTTCACTTTGGTTATATCGCAATTGTGAAAGTGGAATCTTCATCTCGACATTCCAACCATTTTTATCAATTTTTGTCTCCACTTCCCAAATTCCATTCCAAGAGTTGTCTTCCCGACCATCGTTTGAAATTGTCCCATCGACTATTGAACCACCCGGATTTACTCCAAAATAAAATCCTGTTCTGTTGTCATTATAAGAATCAAATGAAATGTAAAATTGGTCAGAACTAATTCTTGCATCTCTTCTTGCTAACTTTTGATCGATTAAATTCGGCTTGGAGTCATATAATTTTGCTCCAATATAAATATGCATATCGTCATAAGCAACCCAAACATTCGTCTTTTCTGTCGCCGGTTTTCCTTCATCAGGCGATAGTTGAATAAAATTTGATGCAGGTTCATTCTTCCAAATAGATTCATTTAGAATTCCATCTATTTTAATTTCTTTTTTTAACTTATATACTTTCACTGTTCTGTCTAATTCTGCAAACAATCCCAAATTTACAAATAGTGTTATTATCATTATTTGTAGAAGTTTAATTTTATTTTTCCTCATTCAATTTCCTTTGTTTTTAAAATTCTGATAATATAAACAATTATTATGACAATTGTAATATGAAATAAGTTGACAAAAAAAATGATTCAGTGCAATCGACAACTATCTCCAAATATAGCACGCGGATTTGCACGGATAAAGAGGTTTCACGCAAAGTTCGCAAAGAAAGAAGGAAAGAACGCAAAGAGTTTTTTTGGTTGAGGTTGAGAATTGTCCGTTCATTTAGCGGAACCGAGATGTCATTTGTTGTCAATGGTTGTCATTCATAGTCATTCATAGTCATTTGTTGTCATTTTCAATTTTCAATTTTCAATTTTCTATCTGATGTTTTCTCCATTTTCAACTTGGCGACTTGGCGAGATA
>JAYEHX010000100.1:0-13598 GCA_034659735.1 Fidelibacterota bacterium
TTCCGCATACAAGGATAAAAATGTATTTATTTGTGCTTCTGCATCAGGATTGTTTGATTTAAAGGTAACACCATTTACTTCGGTAGCACCTTTTCCGGGAGGAGAAATTCATGCTACTCTATTCGACAATTTAATAAATCATCATTTTGTAAGAACAGTTTCTTTTTCTATTATTGCAATTTTAACATTTCTTTTGTTGATTTTTATAAGTTATATATTTTTCAAAAAAGATTTGAAATATTCTTTAACAATTGCTGTGTTTTCTATAATTATTGTGGTGGTAATTAATTTTATTCTATTTGCAAAGTGGTCAATTAATTTTGATTTTATTTTTCCTGTTGTGGGAATAATCTTATCCAGTGCCACTTCATCAATGTATAAAATGTTGACAGAAGGGAAGGCAAAAAAACAGATTAAAACAATTTTTTCAAGATATCTTGATAAAGGTGTAATTGATTTATTAATGAAAGATCCCGATAAAATTGACTTGGCAGGTTCCGAAATTACAGGCACGGTTTTGTTTACAGATTTGCAGGGATTTACAACATATTCCGAAGATAAAGATCCAAAAGATGTGATTAAAACATTGAATAAATATTTTCATATTATTACAACAATTGTATTAAAAAACGGCGGATTACTTGATAAATATACAGGCGATGGAATTATGGCAATATTCGGTGCTCCAATAGAAAATGAAGCTCATGCGAAAAATGCTTGTGAAGTGATTTTAGCTTTTCGTGAGCAGAATGTGAATGAACTTATTCCATCAAAAGCTTCGATTCAAACCCGAATTGGAATTAGTAGTGGCGATATGGTTGTTGGAAATTTGGGTAGTGAACAGCGAATGGATTATACTGCAATTGGTGATACCGTAAATTTATCAGCGAGATTAGAAGGTGTTTGTAAAAATTATGGAATTACAAATATGCTAAGTGAAAGCACTTGGAAATATGTTAAAGATGATTATTATTTTAGAGAAATCGATCTCATCAGAGTTAAGGGAAAAAATTTGCCAATAAAAATTTATACATTGGTTGATAGGATAGAGAATATGACAAAAGATAAAATAGAGATTGAGAATAGATTTAAAAGTGCTTTAAGTGTTTATCAAAGTCGTGATTGGAATAAATCAATTAAAGCATTTGAGAAGGTCTTGGAAATTGTTGATGATGAACCTGCGAAAGCATTTATTAACAGGTGTAAGTTTTTGAAAAAGACACCGGAATTGGTTGACGAACAGGGGGTTTTTACATTCAAGACAAAATAAATTATTAAATTAAGTGAATTAATTTAAAGAGTTCGTAAAAAATAAGGAGAATTATTATGAAAAAGAAAGTGTTGTTCGTAATTATTGTTATGTTGGTTATGTTTTCATTATTATTTGCCACTAAAGTTGTTAATAACAATATTACAATGCGAAGTGGAAAAGGTTCGTTTTATCCTGTAGTTTCAGTATTGGAAAAGGGAACGGATGTGCAGATAATAGAAGATGGTGAAACTTGGAAAAAAATTAAAACGACAGATGAAAAAACCGGTTTCGTTTCGGCTCAAGCTTTTGTACAGGTGCAGGGGACTATTGACTATGGAGCAATGGCGAAAGATATATCAAGCAGAGATGCCTCAACAACATTGGTCACTGCTGCGGTTAAGGGATTTTTCGATAATAAATTGTCGGACAAGTCAATAAATAGAGACATTTTTCAACATCCTTTTAAAAATTACATAAAACCAAATTCCTATATTTCTTTTAAAAACGCAACATTTGCCGGTAGATGGAGTGCAAATAAATTTCAAAGAAAATATAGAATTTCAAAACCAAAACCATTTGTGATTGACGAAACACTATTTGCAACGAGCTGTTATATTGCATCTTTATTAACATCTGATGGAGTTATTACAGATTCCAGAAAATTAAATTATGTTAATAATGTGGCACAATTAATTGTAGAGAGTACTGAATATTACGATTTACCAATTTGTGTTCATATAGCAGATACTGATGATTTATTTGTAAATGCACTTCCAATCGGTGTGATAGTAATATCCAATGGTTTGTTGAATGAATGTAGAAATGAAAGCGAATTGGCATGTTTACTTGCTCATGAAATTTCACATATTACATTGCAACATGGAAGTATAGAGAAAGAAAAAAGAAGAGTAAAAATGAGAGCGGAAGATGCATTCTCAGAATTAGATGAAACATTCGGTACTGATACAAAAGAGATGGATGCATTGGCTGATGAAATGTATGCAAGAGCGATTAAAGGCAGGTTACAAAAATATGAAGCAGAAGCTGATAGGATGGGTGTAATTTATGCATACAGAGCAGGATATGATGTTCGCGGATTATCAAAATTGATGCAAAGATTAGAATCACAAATGCCAAGAAGCCACAGTATTGAAGATGCAACTCACTGGTTTCCATACTCTTTCAAAAATAGAATTATTGAATTAGAAAAATTTATTCGTCTCAAATTAAGAATTGATGATAATTATGAAAAAATCGAAAAAAGATTTAATAGAAATATTAATTATTGGTAATTTTTAAAATTGATTATATATAAAATCCACGGTTACTATCGTGGATTTTTTTTTGGCACTGTATAGATTCTTAATTAAAAAATGTTGATAATTAGCATGAAACTTTAATTAATTGGTTTTTTAAAATTTATTTTGAATTTAGCATTTTATTTTGTTATCTTACAATATATGAAAAAACACAAGGAAATTAGAAAATGAAAAAAGTTTATAACAAAATATTGAGTGTTGTTGGGAATGTAATTACCGTTAAAGCGATGGATGTTGCAAATGAAGAATTGGCGGAAGTTTCTACCGGTCGAGGCAAAACATTAGCACAAGTTATTAAAATCGAAGATGATATTGTATCGTTGCAGGTTTTCTCCGGAAGTAAAGGAATTGCAACGAATGATGAAGTTAGATTTTTAGGACATCCGATGAAAGTTTCATTTTCTGATAATATGTTGGGCAGAATTTTTGATGGAAGTGGTGAACCGAGAGATAACGGTCCGTCATTACAAGAGAACTTAATTGAGATTGGAACTCCGTCAGTGAATCCCGCAAAACGAATAATTCCAAACAGAATGATCAGAACAAATATTCCGATGATAGATGTGTTTAATTCATTAGTTGTTTCGCAGAAGTTACCGATTTTTTCTATTTCAGGTGAGCCGTATAATGAACTTCTTGCCAGAATTGCTCTGCAGGCGGAAGTCGATATGATTATTCTCGGTGGAATTGGTTTAAAGTATGATGAATATATGTATTTTAGAGATGAATTGGAAAAAGGTGGAGCATTAAATCGTTCAATATTTTTTATGCACACCGCTGCCGATCCAATTGTAGAAGGGCTTATGGTTCCGGATTTATGTCTTGCAGTTGCCGAGAAATTTGCGTTGCAGGGGAAAGATGTTTTGGTACTTTTGACTGATATGACAAACTTCGCAGATGCTTTGAAAGAAATTGCAATCACGATGGAACAGGTTCCTTCGAATAGAGGTTATCCCGGAGATTTATATAGTCAGCTCGCATCACGATATGAAAAAGCAGTTGATTTTGATGATGCCGGTTCTATTACAACATTAGCCGCGACTACAATGCCCGGCGATGATGTGACTCACCCGGTTCCGGATAATACCGGATATATTACCGAAGGACAATTTTATTTGCGAAATGGAAGAATTGAACCATTTGGATCTTTAAGCAGATTGAAACAGCAGGTGAATGGAGATACAAGAGAAGACCATCGTGCAATTATGGATGGAATGATTCAACTTTATGCGAGTTATAAAGAGACAGAAGAGAAACAATCGATGGGATTTAGAATGAGCGATTGGGATGAAAAATTATTGAAATACGGCGAAATGTTTGAAGCGGAAATGATGGATTTGAAAGTTAATATTTCATTGGAAGATGCTCTTGATAATGGCTGGAGAATTTTGTCTGAATGCTTTAATAAAGATGAGACAAATTTTAGAAGTGAGTTGACTGAAAAGTTTTGGCCTAAAGAAGGTGGCTCGCGAAGTCGCAAAGACGCTAAGGGGGATTTAGGTTAAGATGGCTCGCGAAGTCGCAAAGACGCTAAGGGGGATTTTAGGTTGAGATGGCTCGCGAAGTCGCAAAGACGCTAAGGGGGATTTTAGGTTGAGGTTGAGGTTGAGGTTGAGCGGAGCAGATGTTTTTGAAATAGAAAGAGTGACTAACTCCAACATTTATGCTGGGGATAAAGCAACATAAAAAAAACGGGATTTAGCCCAACAGGAAACTCGAAAAAAATATAAAAATCAATAAAATAGAATTATGGCAAAGATAAAATTAACAAAAAATGAATTAAAGAAACAGAAAGAATCGTTAAAGAGATTTACACGATATTTGCCGACTCTGGAATTAAAGAAGCAACAGCTTTTGGTTGAAGTTAGAAATATTCAGACGAAAGTTCGTGAAATTGAGAATAAAATAGAGAAGATAGAGAGTGATGTTAAAAAATGGATTGCTGTTTTTGGTGAGGATATAAATATTCAAGATTTGTTTGAGATAAAAGAGATTGATACCACAACTGATAATATCGCAGGGATTGATGTTCCTGTCTTTAATAATGTAAATATTACCGTAAAAGAGTATGATTTTATGGAATATCCATTGTGGGTTGATTTTGGTTTAGATGTAATAAAAAATATCATCAAACTGAAAAAAGAGATTGATGTTTTGCATGAACAGAAGAGAATATTAGAAGAGGAATTGCGAATTACTATTCAGAGAATAAATCTATTTGACAAAATAAAGATTCCTGAATCAAAAGATAACATTCGAAAAATTCAGATATTTCTTGGTGATCAGCAGACGGCAGCGGTAGTTCGTGGAAAAATTTCTAAAGCAAAATTAGAGAAGAAAAAATTGGCGGAGACAAACGATGCCGGATAAGAATTTTTTTATTTTGGAAATTCGAAATTGCAGAGAATATAAAATAAGAAGGAAAATATAATGATTTCAAAGATGTCAAAACTTACATTATTAGTGATGAAATCAGATATTGATAATACGATTAATAAATTACGGAAACTTGGTGTTGTTCATATAAATGAAATTAAAAAGCCAATTTCTACAGATATTGATAAGATAAATAATGAGATTGAAAATACAGAAAATACAATAAAATTGATTTCTAATTTTGATATACAGAAACAAAAAAGTGACCACAATCCTGAAGAAATAATTAATGATATTGTAAAATTAGAAAAAGAGAAAGTTGATTTAGAGACAAGAATAACAGAACTTAATGAGATTGTAAAATGGTATGAAAATTGGGGAGATATATCACTTCAAGATATTAACGATATTAAAAAGTCCGGATATAAATTAAATTTATTTTCAGAACCGATTTCATATTTAAAAGCAAATAATATTGATGAAATTAAAAATATATTTGTTATAAGCAAAGATAAAAATAATATAAAATTAGTTGAAATTCTTACGAAAGATGAAGACGGATTAAATTTAAAAGAGATACAAATTCCGGAAATTGAATATTCGGAAGTAAAAAATAAAGTAAGTAAAATTCAAAAACAACTCAAAAATATTCTAATGACAGAAGAGAAATATTCTGCATATTTAGATGATATAAAAAATTATAAAAGTGAATTAGAAAATAAATTAGAATTTGCAGAAGTAAAATATGGAATGGGCGATTCAGAAAATGTTTTTTATTTAAGCGGATATTGTCCTGAAAGTAAAAAAGATAAGGTAGTATTAGAAGCTGATAAAAACTCTTGGGGATATATTTTTGAAAAGCCGACATCAGAAGATAATCCGCCTGTATTGTTAAAAAATTCTAAATGGATTAGGATAATTCAGCCCATTTTTGATTTTATGGGGACAACACCGGGCTATCATGAATACGATATTAGTATCTGGTTCTTATTATTTTTTAGTATGTTTTTTGGAATGTTAATCGGTGATGCGGGTTATGGTATGATTTTTCTAATTGGCACATTTTTAGCTCGCAGAAAATTGAAGAAGGCACCTTTTGAGCCATTTGCATTATTTTATGTTCTGAGTGGAGCAACTATAATTTGGGGAGTGTTGAGCGGAACATATTTTGGTTCCGAAGCAATCGCCCAACTTTCAATATTAAAAATGTTAGTAAATCCAAATATATCGAGTTTCGATTTAACATCTGCCGGGTTTAATAATAATCAAAATTTTATGATAAGTTTATGTTTCTTAATTGGTGCTGTGCATTTAACAATAGCTCATTCGCTTATAGTATTTAGAGATTTTAAATCATTAAAAATGCTTTCTCAAATTGGCTGGATTGGTATAGTTTGGAGTTTGTATTTTGTAGCCGGCAATTTGGTATTGCAAAAAGAATTTCCACAATTTGTTTTATATCTACTTTCAATAAGTATGTTGTTTGCACTTTTATTTAGTAATGCAGAAAATGGAATTCTAAAGGGAATTGGTGTAACATTAAGAAGTTTACCACTTGATATAATTAGTGGATTTTCAGATGTTGTATCTTATTTAAGGTTGTTCGCAGTTGGATACGCTTCTGTTGTTGTGGCTTATAGTTTCAATCAGATGGCAATCGGGAGCGGAATAAACAGCATAGCATCAGGAATTATTGCTGTAATTATTTTACTTTTAGGGCATACATTAAATATTTTATTAGGAGCAATGGGAGTTATTGTTCACGGAGTGAGATTGAATATGTTAGAATTTTCCGGACATTTAAATATGGAATGGTCTGGAATTAATTATAAACCATTTAAATAATAATAAAGAACAAGGAGTTATAATGGATTTATTTTTTCAGAAGATTGGGGATGCAAATGCTTCATTAGCACTTGCGGCGATTGGATCGGCAATTGGAACAGGTGTTGCAGGAATGGCAGCAATAGGAGCTTGGAAAAGAGCATTTAAAAATAATAAAGCTGCACCATTTATTTTAATTGCATTTGTTGGTGCACCATTATCTCAGACAATTTATGGTATGATTTTAAGAAATGCTATTCAAACTGTGCAGTGGACAGCCGATACAGTTATTTATGGAATTCTGATTGGAATTTTTAGCGGAATGGCAATGGGAATGAGTGCTTATTTTCAAGGGAAAGCCGGAGCAAGGGCATCTGATGCTTTAGCAGAAACAGGAAAAGGTTTTGGAAATTATATTATGGTTCTCGGTGTTGTTGAAACTGTTGCACTATTTGTAATGGTTTTTGTAATGACTGCATTACCATCATAAAATGAAACTCAATATAATTAATTTCACAATTACAATTTTAATTATCATAATTGTAATTGTGTTTTTTGGAAATGAATATTTGTTAGATGTCTCGTTAGCAGGAATTATTAGTTTGCTGAATGCTATTGCCGGATATCTTGTTTTTCGAATATTAATTAAAAAAGAATTCCACCAAATGATGAAATGGATTTTTAGAACTATTTTAATAAGAATTGCTTTTATGATTTTATTTTCATATTTACTTATTCATTATGAGTTTGTTAATTCAATTCCATTTATTTTATCATTGATTGTATTCTATCCGATTCATCAATATATTGAGATAAAATTTATAAAATCAAGTTGAAAATAGAGGGGAAAATATTATGAACTTTTCAAATTTATTACAAGTTGTGTCTATAAAGTTAAATTTCAAAGCAGATGACAAAGAATCTGTTTTGAAAGAAATTGTTCGCTTGTCAAAAGAAAATCCTATTTTGAAAAAAGTTAAAGAGAAAGAAATTTTCAAAGCATTGCTTGATAGGGAAGAGGTTGGTTCTACAGGTTTTGGAAATGGAATTGCGATTCCACACTGCACAATTAAAAATATTTCTGATTTTGTTGTTGGAGTTTTGGTTATTCCCGATGGAGTAGATTTCGGTTCAATTGATGGAAAAGTTGCAAAAATATTTCCATTTATAATAGCACCTAAAGATAAGAAAAATGAACATATCAGAATTTTATCAAATATTTCAAAGGTTTTGCAATATCAAGAAAATATAAAAAAAATATTGGAAGCAAATAGTTCTGAAGTTGTAAAAAATATATTTGCTAATGTTTTAGACAAAAAAGAAGATGAAGAAGATGAAAAAAAATATACCAAATTAACAGTTATTATTCAAAATGAAGATTTATTCCACGATGTTATGGAACTTTTTACGGAGATTGACAATTGTTATTTATCTATATTGAATGCAGAAAATGCGAGTAAATATTTATATTCTATGCCACTATTTTCTCATTTTTGGAACGAGGAAAAGAAAGGATTTAATAAAATAATTTTAGCAATTGTAAATCAATCTTTTGCAAATGATACAATTAGAAAATTAAATTTGATAATTGATTCGCTTGGTAAAGAAGGTGGTGTATTATTGATGTCGCAAAAAATTTCATATTTAAATGGTTCAATTAATTTATAAAATTTAGGAAAATAAATGCAATCACTCCTTACAAAATTTGATTTTTCAATACCAATTTTATTAATTCTTGGTGTTGTTATAATTATAAGTTTCTACATCGGTAAAAATATGAAGTATATTAAATTGCCATCTCTAATCGGTTATATGATTCTCGGTGTAATTTTTGGCCCGTCAATAGTTAATTTACTAAATGAATCAGTGCAAATGTCATTGTCATTTATTACGGAAATCGCATTGGCATTAGTGGCATTAACCATTGGACTTGAACTAAAATTTTCGGCGTTGAAAAAGTTAGGTAGCGGGATTGTTTGGATAATTTTTATTGAATCTTTTGGAGCATTTATTTTAGTTTTTTCAGCAGTATATTTATATACAAAAAATTTACCTTTAGCTTTGGTTTTTGGTGGAATTGCTCCAGCGAGTGCTCCGGCCGGAACTGTTGCGATTATTCAAGAATATAGAGCAAAAGGAAAATTAACAAAATCGCTTTATGCAATTGTTGGATTTGATGATGGACTTGGAATTATTATTTTTGGATTTGTATCTGCGATTGCTCGTTCAATTTTACTTAATCAAACGGGTGCAGAATCCGTCTCTTTTTTTGAAATGATTTTCCCGCCGATAAAAGAAATTCTAATAAGCATTGGTATTGGTGGTCTTTTTGCAATTATAATAAGTTTGCTGATTAGGAAATTAGAAAATTCAAGTGATATTCTAATTATTTTGCTTTCTTTCATTTTTATCTCTGTTGGAATAAGTCATATATTTCATATCTCCATTATCTTAACAAATATGATTGTTGGAATGGTGGTTGTCAATACTCAAGGTTTCTCAATTGTGCGAAAAATTAGTGATCGATTGCCGGTTTTTATGCCACTATTATTTATTTTATTTTTTACATTAGCCGGTGCAAATTTACATATTAAAGCACTGCCGTCATTGGGATTGTTAGGAATAATATATGTGTTTGCAAGATCCGGTGGTAAGATTTTTGGTTCGAAACTTGGTGCGGTAATTGGAAAAGCGGATGAAGATATTCGCAAGTTCGTAGGATTGGGGATACTTTCTCAAGCCGGTGTTGCCATTGGATTATCTCTGATTGTGAAACACGATTTTAAAGGATTGGGAATGATGATTGATGGCAAAGGAATTACAACCGGCGATAATATTGGAGCGATAGTAATTACAACTGTGACCGCAACTTGTATATTTTTTGAGATAATTGGACCAATATTGACTAAATATGCATTGACAAAAGCAGGCGAAATTGGAACTTGATGATTGATGCTTGATGCTTGATGCTTGATACTTGATACTTGATACTTGATGTTTGGCATTTGAATTTAGTTTTAATCCGTTTAATTAGATTAATTAGATGACAACATTAGATAAATTAGATTAATTAGATGACAACTTAGATAAATTAGATTAATTAGATGATAAAGATTAGTTAAAAGCGGAAGAGCCGGGATTTGAACCCGGGATACCGTTTAACACGATATACACGATTTCCAATCGTGCTCCTTAAGCCACTCAGACACTCTTCCTGTATTTTCAAATACTCGCAAATATAGATAATTATTTTAAGATTAGGAAATTATTTTTTTTTATTTTTTATTATAATTAATATGGTTTGTATTTTGTGGAGCATTGTTTCTACTAATCTTTCAAATTTGCATTGAACTTTTTTTTTGAGAAAACATTTGCATATTACTTGTGAAAGTTATAACTTTCACAAGTTGAAAAAATGAAAAAATGGAACAAATGAAAAATAATATGGACAAAATATCAGAAATTGTAATTAGGAGATTGACAGATTATCTTCGATGTTTAAATTTTATAAAACTTAATGGAAAGGTAATAATAAAGTCAAGCGAAATTTCTACTGAATGTGGATTAAAACCCACAATTGTGAGAAAGGATTTGTCTCAATTTGGAATATTCGGAATAAAGGGAAAAGGGTATGAGGTTGAAAAGTTAATTTCAGAGATAAATGAAATACTTGGAATAAATAAGAAAAAAAATGTGGTATTAATCGGTGCGGGAAATTTGGGAACCGCTATCATTAAATATGATGGTATTAAAAATGCAAATTTTAATGTAATAGCTGCATTTGATAATAATCCTAAAAAAATTGGAAAAATGATTGATGATACAAAAATCTATGATTTTAAAAAAATGAATGAATTTATTAATAAAAATGGTGTTAAGATTGTAATTCTAACTGTTCCGTCTTCGGAAACATTAAATATAATTGATAATTTAGATTCCAAACATATTAATGGATTGTTAAATTTTACTTCGGTGATGTTACCACAAAAAAAGAAAAATATGTATATTCACAATATTGATTTCACGAAAGAACTTGAAGTTATATCTTATTGTATGGGAAAATGTTAATAAGGAAAGATACGAAAAATGAAAAAAAAGGTATTCTAATGAAAAAACTAAAACACTCAATTATTTTATTTGTAATATTGATGGCATTTTGGATTTTGTTTACATCACTTGATATTCAAGAAGTGATAACAGGTGCGATTACATCATTTATTATAACCATAATGTTGCTAAGTTTGAAACCGATTTTGGCGGATATAAAATTAAATCCCAAATCATTGATTTATAGCATTATCTATATCTTTGTATTTATTTGGGAATTGATTAAGTCAAATATTGATGTTGCAAAGCGAGTAATTTCACCAAAACTTCCTATTAATCCCGGAATTGTAAAGGTAAAAACAAAATTAAAAAGTCCGCTTGGTCGAGCTATTTTGGCAAATTCCATTACACTTACACCCGGAACCTTGACAGTTGAAATGATAGACGACCATTTTTATATTCACTGGATTGATGTAGAGAGTGAAGATATTGAAGGTGCGACAAAATCCATCGTATCAAAATTTGAAAAATATTTGGAGGTAATCTTTGGTTAATATAATTTATAATATTGCTGGAATAATATCGCTTGTTGCTATTGCACTTACTTTTTTGAGAATGCTTCTCGGACCTACTGTAGCGGATAGAGTTGTAGCACTTGACGGCATGACAATAATTGCGATTTCGTTAATTGTATTTATTGCTTATTTTTCAAATAGAATTATTTATCTTGATGTAGCGATTGTTTATGCTTTGATTAGTTTCATTGGTGTAGTTGCGATTGCTCGATATATGGAAAGGGGGATATAATGGGACTTATAGGTGCAATTATTACATTAATTGGCTCACTTTTTCTTCTACTTGGGGCACTCGGAATTTTTAGAATGCCCGATGTTTATAACAGAATGCAGGCGGGAACAAAGGCGACAACTTTGGGAACAATACTTTTTCTATTTGGAATTTCTATTGGACATTTAGAGTGTGGTTGTTTTGGAAAAATTGTAGTATTGATTCTATTTGTTGCATTTACTAATCCTATTTCATCGAATGCGTTAGCGAGAGCGTCTCATTTTGCAGGAATAAAATTAACAGAAAAAACAGTAAAAGACGATTTAAAAAAAGATAATATTGAAAATGAAGGAGAAGGAAAATGATCTCCACAATTATAATTGTAGGTTTGGGAATTATTATGATTATTGCCGGTTTGGTAGCAATTCATCTTAAAAATTTACTTGCGGCTATCATCACAACGGGAGTGATTAGCTTGTTTGCAAGTGTGATTTATTTGATTTTGGGTTCACCGGATGTTGCAATGACAGAGGCAACAATTGGCTCGGGATTAACGACAATAATTTTTCTTTATGCACTAAATAGGGTGCGAAAGGAGAATGACAATGATTAAAAAAATATTTGTATTACTCACAATGGTCGGTTTGTTTGCAGTATTATATCCGCTTATTTCACATTTTGAATATTCGGAAAACTTGAGCGAACTTGCTTCAAAATATGTGACAGGATCGGTTGAAGATTTAAAATCACAGAATGTTGTCACATCCGTAATTGTCACTTATCGTGGTTTGGATACACTCGGCGAAGTGACTGTTTTATTTTTGGCAACTGCAGGAATTGGATTTTTATTAGGCAAAAGAAAAGGCAAAAAGAGAAAATCTTCTGAACTTTTACAGACGACTTCATCGTTTTTAATGGGCTTGATTATTTTGTTTGGTGTCTATATTTTTACACACGGACATTTAACTCCGGGTGGTGGATTTCAAGGTGGGGTAATTATTGCAACGGCTTTTTTATTGTTGATTCTAACAGATGTGAATATGAAAATTAATCATACTATTTTGCAAGTTGTGGAAGCGTTTTCCGGTGCATTTTATGTTGGAATTGGAATTGTAGGATTGGTTTTAATGATTGGTTTTTTGAATCCGGAAATAATTCCTCTGGGAAAATTTGGATATTTATTCAGTGCGGGGGCAATACCAATTATATATTCACTCGTTGGACTGAAAGTTGGTGCGGAATTAACAAATATATTAGATACAATGAGAGGTGAATGATGATATTTGCATTAATTTTAGGTTTTGTTCTTTTGCTAATTGGTATTTATGGAATGCTTTCTCAAAGGAATTTAATAAAGATAGTAATTGGTTTTTCAATTGCAGATACAGGAGTTCATATAATTATCGTGGCAGTTGGTTATTTACGAAATAGAACGGCTCCGATTTTAGATTCTGCTGTAAGTATTAAAGATGCGGTAAATCAGGTAGTTGACCCAATTCCATCAGCTTTGGTTTTGACGGCGATTGTTATTGGTTTGGCTGTGACAGCTTTGATGTTGAGTTTTGTAGTAGAACTTGTGAAAAAAGGTAATTCACTTTCAATAGATAAATATCAGGAGTTAAAATGGTAAATCCGATTTATATAATAATTTTATCACTTGGTGCCGGTTTTCTTTTATCTATATTTGATAAAGCGGGAAGGAAATTGTCATTAACTGTTTTGTATGGTGTGTTGGCATTTAATGTTTTTGTAATTGCAGATTGGTTGTATCGATTTATAATACTTGATGTTCCCTCGTTGATTATTCAGACAGCCGGTTTTTCTGCTCCATTATCAATTAATTTACAGCTCGGAATTCAAGAAGCATTTGTTCTATTATTTGCAAATTTGACAGGTTTGTTGGCTGGAATTTTTCTTTTTAAGAATTTCAAAGAGAATAAAATTTCATCATTAATACTTTTTATAATTTTAATTATGGGTGTCAATGGATTGGT
>JAYEHX010000101.1:0-13584 GCA_034659735.1 Fidelibacterota bacterium
CATATCAATTTATTCGGTTAAGAGATAAAGATATTCAGATATATTTTCGGAATAATAAGATAGTAGAGGGGAAGTTGATAGAGGCGGACAGAGAAAAAATAATAATTAAAGATTCTAATAAGAAAAAAAATGAGAATACAGAATATAATTATAATGAAATTAAATATGCAAAATTAAAATTAAAATGGTAAATAGGAGAAATAGTTTTGGATCAAAAACAACTAATTGAAGCATTTACATTATTAGCAAGAGAAAAAAATATGCCAAGAGCAGAGGTTGGTAGTATTATAGAAAGTGTTATAGAGTCACTAATAAAGAGAAAATTTGGCGATGTAGATAATTTCGATATTATTGTCAATACAAAGATGGGTGAAATTGAAATATATCAAGAATTAGAAGTTGTGTCAGACGAAGATATGGACGATGAAGTGTCTCAAATATCACTGACAGAAGCGGAAAAGATGCCGGATACTGAAGATGTAGAAATTGGCGAACTTGTTGTAAAAATAATTTCTCCGGATATTTTTGGCAGAAGATCAATTTCTGCGGCAAAGCAAATATTAAATCAAAGAATAATTGAAATTGAGCGAGAACAAATATTCAACGAATATAAGAAAAGAATTGGTGAAATCGTTGTTGGAAATATTCATCAAGCGAGAAGGAATGGAGCGGTATTTATAAATAATGATAAAATCGAGCTGAAAATGCCAAGAGGCGAACAGATTCCTACTGAAAGATATCGCCGTGGTTATACAATTAAAGCAGTGATAAAAGATGTTCTAATTGGTAAAAGAGGCCCTGAAATAATTATATCAAGATCTGATGAATTGTTTTTAAGACGGCTTTTTGAATTGGAGGTTCCTGAAATTTATGATGGTATCGTAGATATAAAAACAATCGCAAGAATTCCGGGGAAAAGATGCAAAATAGTTGTCACAACTAACGATAAGCGAATTGATCCTGTCGGTGCTTGTGTAGGTATTAAGGGGAGTAGAATTAAAACAATAGTTAACGAGATTGGTGGAGAAAACATAGATATTATCAATCATAGTGTGGAATCGGAGTTGTTAATTTCAAGAGCATTATCGCCTGCAAAGCCATTATTTATTGAGATTGATGAAGAGAGAAAATATGCACTTGCGGTATTTGAAGATGACGAAATTGCAACTGCAATTGGCATAGGTGGAGTGAACATAAATCTTACATCACGAGTTACCGGTTATGAAATTGATGCAATCCGTCAGTCGGAATATAATCATTTAGAAGGTGATGACATTTTTATTGAAGATATAGATGGAATTACAGAAAAACAAGCTAAAGCATTTCAAAATGCAGAAATTGAGACCGTTGCCGATTTCTTAAATGCAGAAACAGAAGAATTATTAAAAGTAGATGGAATTGGTGAAAAGACATTCGAAAAGATAGAGTTAATAATTCAAAATACATTAGAAGAAAAGCGGATAAAAGAAAAAGAAGAAGAGTTAGATTTGGATAAAGATGATGTAAATGAAGATGTTGATAGTGATACAAATAATAAAGATATTGAAAATTAGAATAGGATAAAACCAGGAGCTTCTGAATGCCAAATACCGAACTAAAAAAGAAAATGAAAATATTTCAATTAGCCAAACAGCTAAATATTTCTCACAAGGATATAATTACATATTTAAAATCACAAAAGATTAAAACTTCAATCAATAAACCATTGGATGAAGAAACTATTAAAATTGTTTTGTCTGAGTTTGGAAAGGATATTCTACAAAATTCTAAAATAAGCACAAATGCAGAATTTACTACAACTTTGCAAGATAAAAAAATTGAAGAAGATGAAAAGAGAATTAAAGAAGAAGCCGCAAGAGAAAAAGCAGAAATGGCTCGTCAGAAAGAATGGAGAGATGAAGTAGAAAGTGAGAAACAAAAAATAATAGACGATAAACAAAAAATAGAAGATAAAAAAATAAGAGAAAAAGCAGAAGCGGAAGCAAAAAAAATATTAGATGAGGAAGAGAAAAACAGAAAGAAAAAAGTAACAAGCGGTAAAGAAAGAACTCAAAAACAAACTAAAAATAAACCTAAATCAGAAGAAGAGATAAAAGAAGAAAAAATAAAGACAAAACTCAAAAAATTAAAAGAGAAACATAAACATACGAGTAAAAGAATTCAAGTATCTCCTTTAGAATCTCGCCTTAAAAAATTAAAAGCAAAGAAGAGTGGTAAAGATAAAGAAGAAAAAGTAAAATTCAGTAAACATAAAAGGAAAGTTGATTTAAACGCTGTAGATAAAAACTTAAAGAAAACATTAGCAACGATGGATAGTGGCAATGTTAAGAAAAAGAGAAAGCGGAAAAAAGAAGAAGAAGAGGGCATTGAAGAAAATAATGTTATTGAATTAACAGAATTTATTAGTGTAAATGATCTGAGCAAAAGATTAGATGTTACTGCAAATGATGTTATTACAAAATGTATTGAAATGGGAATGATGGTTTCAATTAATCAGAGATTAGATTGGGATTCTATTGAATTATTATGTGCAGAATTTGATTTTGAAGCTAAGAAATTAGAAGAATATACCGAAGAAGTTATAGAAGAAGTTATAGAAGTAGATGATGGAACTTGGCAATCAAGACCTCCTATTGTTTCTGTGATGGGACATGTAGATCATGGTAAAACATCAATTTTGGATTATATAAGAAATACTCATGTTGCAGATGGTGAATCCGGTGGAATTACACAACATATTGGAGCATATCAAGTAGTTTTAGAGAACGGGAAAAAGATAACTTTTATAGACACTCCCGGGCATGAGGCTTTTACTGCTATGAGAGCAAGAGGTGCAAATATTACGGATATTGTAATTATAGTCGTAGCTGCGGATGATGGAGTAATGCCACAAACTAAAGAAGCAATAAGTCATGCAGAAGCATCGGGTGTGAAAATAATTATTGCTATAAACAAGATAGATAGACCGAATGCTGATATAGAAAAAGTAAAAAGAGAATTGTCTGAGAATAGAATATTAGTTGAAGAGTGGGGTGGAAAATTACAATCGGTAGAAGTTTCGGCAAAAATGGGTACAAATATTGATAAATTGTTGGACGCAGTTATTTTAGAATCTGAGATGCTCGAATTGAAAGCTGATAAAAAGGGAAATGCAAAAGGGAATGTTATTGAATCCACTTTAGACAAAGGGTTGGGAGCAGTTGCCACTATTTTGATTAAGAGTGGAACTTTAGAAGTTGGAGATTCTTTTATTTGTGGTCGTTCCTATGGTCGAGTAAGAGCAATGATAAATGATAAAAATGAAAGATTGAAAATAGCATATCCGAGTGACACAATACAAATTCAAGGATTCAATAATGTGGCACAAGCCGGAGATGATTTTATATGTTTAGATGATGAAAAAACCGTAAGAAGAATTGCAAGTGAGCGACAAAAAATTCATCGTGAACAAGAATTTAGGACTAAATCAATTATTACTCTTGATGAAATCGGAAGACAAATTGCTGAAGGAAAAACAAGAGAACTTGATATTATTATTAAAGGTGATGCAGATGGATCAATTGAGGCACTCGCCGATTCATTTATGAAATTATCAACAAAAGAAGTTGCAGTAAAAATTGTTTATAAAGGATTGGGAATGATAACAGAGACCGATATTAATCTTGCCACGGCTTCGAAGGCAATTATTATTGGATTCCATGTGAATGCAACTGCTCAGGCAAATGAATTGTCGAAAGAACTGAATGTAGAAATTAGAAATTATACAATTATTTATGATGCTGTTGAAGAGATAAGATTAGCACTTGAAGGAATGTTAGAACCGGATAGAGTTCATGAGGAAGTTGGAAAAGCAGAAGTGAGAGACATTATAAAAATTTCTCGTTTAGGCGATATTGCGGGTAGTGCGGTCATTTCAGGTAAGATGGTAAGAAATTCCACAATAAATATTTTGCGAGATGGAAATGTGATATTTTCTGGATATTTGTCGAGTTTAAAACGATTTAAAGATGACGCAAAAGAGGTCAAGGAAGGATTTGAATGTGGAATAATTGTTGATGGATTTAATGACTTTAGAGTCGGCGACATAGTAGAATGTTATAGGGAAAAAGCAGTGAAAAGAAAGTTGAAAAGTAAATAATTTATGAATATCAGACAAAAAAAAGTCAGTGGTGAAATCAAGCATGTTGTCAGCAAATTTTTTGTTGAAAATAAGTTTGAGCAGTGTAAAAACTCATTTATTACTTTGGCTAAGGTGGAAATATCACCGAATTTGAGGCAAGTAAAACTTTTTATCAGTATTCTGAATACGGTGACAGATGATGAACAGGAAGAGTGTTTTAATTCTATAATAAAAAATAGGAAACGAATAAAACAGGCAATAGCGGAAAATATTAATTTACGAAATGTGCCTGAAATAAGAATAAAAAAAGATGATTCATTCAAAAAAGCAGAAAGAATTAAAAAATTATTGCGAGATATTAAATAATCAAGTGATTGCTATGACGATTCCGGTTTTTAAGCCGGAGGATTGGACTTCATTTGATGTTGTAAAAAAAATGAGAAATATTAGTAGAATAAAAAAAGTTGGACATGCTGGAACATTGGATCCATTTGCTACAGGATTATTGATATTGGGATTTGGAAAAGATACGAAAAAACTTGATGGATATAAAATTCTCAAAAAAGAGTATATTGTTGATATCGAACTTGGAATTTCTACTGATACGATGGATAGAACAGGCAAAGTAATTATGCAGAAAAAAGATATTCCTGAATATTCGATATCGGAAATTCAGAGTGTAGTCGATTCTTTTATTGGGAAAATTCAACAAATTCCACCAATGTATTCTGCAAAGAAAATAAATGGAAAACGACTTTATAAATATGCGAGAGAAGGTGTTGAAATAGAACGAAAAGCAAATGAGATTAATATTTATAGTATAGATATTTTAAGTTATTCGGAAAATATTTTGAAGCTGAAAGTTGAGTGTTCAAGTGGAACTTATATCAGAGTTCTCGCGAATGATATTGGGGAAAAATTAGGTTGTGGCGGGCATGCGAAGGAATTAATTAGAAGTAAAATTGGAGAATATTCTGTTGATGAATGTTTTCATATTGATGATTTCCAGAAAGATTGGGCGGAATTAATTATTAATGAAAGTATAGCAAGTTGAGAAAAATGGAAGTTGTAAAAAATATACAAAATTTGCAAGATAGAATTTCGGCAGTGATTACTGTTGGAAATTTTGATGGTGTTCACCAAGGACATCGGGCAATTATTGATCCACTTGTTGCTGAAGCAAAGCGATTAAATGTAAAGAGTGTTTTGATGACATTTGCTCCTTCGTCTAAAGAGTTTTTTGCAAAAGAAAAAGATATAAAATTAATTACAACAATAGATGAAAAACAGAAATTATTTTCGGATTTAGGAATTGATATTTTGATTATTCAGAAGTTTGATAGTGAATTTTCAAAACTGTCTTCAAATGATTTTATAGAACAAATATTATTAAAAAAAATAGATGTTAAAGAATGTATTTTAGGTTCGACACATACTTTCGGAAATAATAATAATGGCAATTTCAAATCATTAAATGAACTTGGAAAAAAACATAATTTTGATATTAAAGTTGTTGATATAGTAAAAAAAAATGGTTATAATACGAGTAGCACAAATCTAAGAACCCTTTTAGCCACCGGTGAAATAGATAATGCGAATAAAATTCTCGGAAGGGAATATTCAATAAGAGGACAAGTCATTTCCGGAAAACAAATAGGACGAAATTTAGGATTTCCAACTGTAAATTTAAAACCAATATCTGCCAAAAAACTCATTCCAAAAGTTGGTGTGTATTGTGTGGAAATATCTGACGAAAACAACAGATATAATGGTATGTGTAATATTGGTTATAATCCGACATTTAATGGAAATAGATTGTCAATAGAAATCAATATTATTAATAGAGAATTTCAAAGTATTGGGAATGATGAAATTGAATTAAAATTTTATTCACGAATAAGAGATGAAGAAAAATTTAAAAATGAAGAGGAGTTAATTGAGCAGTTAAAACGAGACAAAGAAAATTGCGAAAAATATTTTATTAACAAAAAAAATCAGATAAGTAGATATTCTGAAAAAAGGAGATTAAATGACAACATTAACTAAGACACAGAAAGAAGAATTTGTAAAAGAATTTGGTGCAAAAGATGGAGACACAGGTAATTCAAAAGTCCAAATTGCGATGCTTACACAGAGAATTAAAGACCTGACAGACCATTTAAGACAAAATAAAAAAGATAATCACAATCGTAGAGCATTATCCATTCTTATTGGGAAGAGGAAAAGATTATTGAAATATGTTAAGAAAGATGGAATAGAACAATATAACGAATTTATTAAAATATTAGGTATTAGAAAATAATATTTTACAGATGTTTTTAGAGGAGAAATTTTGATACAAAAACAAAAAGAGATTAATGGAAAAGTAATTTCATTAGAGACAGGTAGAATGGCAAAACAGGCGGATGGTTCTGTAATTGCAAGAGTTGGCGATACGGTCGTAATGGCGACTGTAGTTGCAGATAATTCAATGAGAGTTGGAGCAGATTTTGTTCCGTTATCAGTTGATTATAGAGAAAAATTTTATTCATCTGGGAGAATTCCCGGTGGATTTATAAAAAGAGAAGGGCGACCTTCGGAAAGAGAAGTTTTATCTGCAAGATTAATTGATAGACAGATTAGACCGCTTTTGCCAAAAAATTGGTATTATGAAACACAAGTAATGGTTTCGGTTCTATCTTATGATGGTGAAAATCAGCCGGATATTTTGGGAGCAGTTGCGGCTACTTCTGCATTATCTATTTCGAATATTCCATTTGACGGACCGGTTTCTACTGTAAGAGTGGGAAGAAAAAATGGCAAACTTATTGTGAATCCGTTACTTGAAGAGATTGAAGAAGGTGATGTAGAGATGATAATTGCCGGTTCAAAAGATTCTATAAATATGGTTGAAGGTGAAGCAAACGAAATTTCTGAAAAAGATTTTATTGAAGTAATGAAATTGGCTCATAAGTCAATTATTGAAACAATCGAATTACAGGAAGAATTTGTTGCAGAAATAAATCCTGAGAAAAGAGAGAAACCTGAATTCGTAGAAAATGATGAATTGGAAAAAGAAATTCTTGAATTAGCGGAATCCAAAATTGATAATATAATTCAAAATGATAATAAAACCGAACGAGTAGAATTAACCGGACAAATCTTTGTAGAGTTGGAAGAAAAATATGGCGAAGATTACGAAGAGATTAGTTCGGAAGTAAAAGATATTGTTCACGATATAATAAAAGATAAAGTTAGATCACGAATTTTAAAAGACAAGATAAGAATTGATGGTAGAAAACCCGATGAAATTCGTAAAATTACTACTGAAGTTTCGGTATTGCCAAGAACACATGGTTCTGCATTATTCACTCGTGGCGAAACTCAAGCACTTGTTGTGACGACACTTGGAACTATTAAAGATTCACAACTTTTGGATAATATTGATGGTTCAACAGATAAGCATTATATGTTGCAATATAATTTTCCACCATTTGCTACAGGCGAAACGAAAATGCGATTTAGTGTTAGTCGCCGAGAAATTGGTCATGGAAATTTGGCGGAAAGATCGTTGAAATATATGGTTCCGACAAAAGAGGATTTTCCATATACAATTCGTGTTGTCAGTGATGTTTTAGAATCTAACGGTTCATCTTCTATGGCTTCGGTTTGTGGCGGATGTTTGTCATTGATGGATGCTGGTGTTAAGATGAAAAAAATGGTGAGTGGAATTGCGATGGGAATGGTTACTGATGGCGATAATTTTGTTGTTTTATCGGATATTCTTGGCGAGGAAGACCACTATGGAGATATGGATTTTAAAGTGACAGGAACAAAAGATGGAATTACGGCAATTCAGATGGATTTAAAAATTAGAGGATTATCTTTTGATAGAATGGAAGATGCACTTTCTCAAGCTCGTGATGGAAGAATGCATATTTTGAATAAGATGGAAGAATCATTGACCGCTTCGAGAGAAGAGTTAAACGAATATGCTCCGAGAATTACTTCAATAACAGTTCCGGTTGATAAAATTGGCGATATCATTGGTCCATCAGGAAAAATGATTAAAGAGATAGTTGCCAAAACCGGAGTAGAGATAGATATTGATCAAGATGAAAATGCAGGAAGAGTAAATATTTTTTCAAATGATAGTAAAGCAGCGAAAGAGGCAGAAGATATAATTTTATCTATTATTGAAGAGCCGGAAGTTGGAAAAACTTATGAAGGTGTTGTTAAGAATATTCTTGATTTTGGTGCTTTTGTAGAGATACTTCCGGGCACTGATGGCTTAGTTCATATTTCAGAATTGAAGTGGGAACGAGTTGAAAAAGTGACAGATGTTTTAAAAACCGGTGATAAGGTTAAGGTAAAATTGATTGGTATGGATCGTGGAAAATTAAAATTGAGTATCAAGGCATTATTAGAAAAACCAGAAGGTTTTCAAGATAGAAGCAGAGATAATGACAGAAATAGAGACAGAGGAAATAGAGATAGACGAAACAGATAGATTAAATATTTTCTAATATAATAAAAAATACTTGATTTGATTATTGAGTATTTTTTATTATAGAATGAGTTTAATATGAAAGTAATATTATCTCCGAGAAGCAGAGAATATAAATTAAATCAAACACTAAAATAAAACTATGAATCTACCAGATTTATTATATACTGAAACAGTAAAGACACAAACATTCAAAATTATTGTTCCTGCAAAGGCACAATTGAAGCGAGTAGATTCATTTATCTCTTCACAGATTCAAGGTGTTTCCAGAACAAAAATTGCAAAATTAATTGAACAAGAATTAATTACGATAGACAATGAAATATTAAAAAAAGTATCAAAAAAAATTAAAAGTGGAAGTGTCATAACTGTAAATATTCCGCGATTGGAAAGATTAAAAGTTGAGGCAGAAAATATTCCATTAAATGTAATCTATGAAGATGGCGACATTATTGCAATTAGTAAACAGCCGAATTTGGTTGTTCATCCCGGAATTGGAAATCGCACTGGAACTTTGGTAAATGCACTTGCTCATCATTGCACGACTTTATCCAATGTTGGTGGAGAATATCGTCCGGGAATTGTTCACAGATTGGACAAAGATACTTCCGGATTAATAATTTCAGCGAAGAATAATATTGCACATAGAAAAATGGCAGAAAAATTTGAAAAACGAGAAATTAAAAAATATTATCTTACTTTAGTGTGGGGAACATTTAAAGAACATTCCGGAAAAATTATAAAAAATATTGGTAGAAGTATGCGGAATAGACAAAATTTTTCAACGGATATTCATTCATCACAAAAAAGCAAATATGCAGAGACACATTATGAAGTTTTAGAAGAATATGAATTTATGAGTTTGGTAAAAGTGAGAATTATCACAGGTAGAACTCACCAAATCCGAGTTCATTTTGCGAGTTTAAATCGTTCAGTTATTGGTGATACAACTTATGGCGGGAAAATAAAACAATTTAAACAACTGAATCCCAGACAAAAACATGTGGCAATTAAAGTTTTTGATGTTTTAAATAGACAGGCATTGCATAGTTATCAGATGGAATTTACTCATCCGATTAGTGGCAAACTTTTGAAATTAGAGGCACCGATTCCTGATGATATGATGAAGGCGATTGAGATTATGAAAAAATAGAGACAATGAAAAGATAGCCAGAGAGAGCATAGAGAATTGTAATTTCAGAAACAGCATATCTTTAAGATATGTTTTTTTAACAAATATAATTTTAAATATATTTGACTTGCAAAATATAAGTATTAAATTTCAAGTCATATATTGAAATATAAAATGAGAAAATAAGATTATGAAAGTATTAAAATTTGGCGGGTCATCTATAGCAACACCGAAAAGAGTGGAAAAAGTAATTAGCATTATTTTGGATTTAAAAGATGTTAGGGCAGTTGTATTTTCTGCATTTGGCGGAGTGACGGACAACTTGATTGAGATGGGAACACTTGCATCAATTGGCGAAAAAAAATATTTACAAATCCTAAATAGCATCGAAAATCGACATCGCAAGGCAGTACAATATTTGATAGGTGCAAATATAAAAGTAAATAAAAATATAGATTTAATGTTTAAAGAATTGAGTAATGTATTGCATGGAATATTTCTTGTGAAGGAATTATCTCCGCAAACACTTGATTTAATTATGAGTTTTGGCGAACGGTTATCGGCATTTATTATTTCAGAAGCAATTGGAAAAAAAATTAGAGCAGATTTTTTAGACACTCGTCAAATAATAAAAACAAATGATAATTTTGGGAATGCTTTGGTAAATAGCAGATTGACAAGAAAAAATATTAAAGAATATTTTCAATTACGAAAGAATATTCAAATTGTAACGGGATTTATTGCATCGAATTCTCAAGGGATAACAACGACACTTGGAAGAGGCGGTTCGGATTTTACAGTTTCATTAATTGGTGCTTCACTTCTTGCAGATGAGATTCAGATTTGGACGGATACAGATGGAATTCTCACGGCGGATCCACGAAAAGTTGAAGAGGCATTTCCTATTTCAAATATCACTTATGAAGAGGCGATGGAACTTTCACATTTCGGAGCAAAGGTAATTCATCCACCAACAATTCAGCCGGCAAAAAATAAAAAAATTCAGATTAGAGTAAAAAATACTTTTAATCCTAATGGCGATGGAACTGTAATAAGTAGTAAACGAATAGATAATAAATGTTCTGTAGTAGGAATTCCGACTGTTTCTAATGTGAGTTTATTGCGAATGCAGGGCAGTGGAATGGCGAGCGGATCCGGAATTGCAAAGCGGTTATTTGGAGCATTGGCAGAGGAAAAAATAAATGTGATTTTGATTACTCAGGCATCTTCTGAACATACAATTTGTTTTGTTGTAAAACCCGAATATTCTAAATTGGCAAAAGATGTAATAGAAAAAGAATTTGTATCTGAAATAAAAGCGAAGTATTTGGATAAGGTATTTATTGAAAATGAGAAGTCGATTATTTCTATTGTTGGTGAAGGAATGCGAAATACAATCGGATTGGCGGGGAAATTTTTTACTGCATTAGGAACAAAACATATTAATATTGTTGCGATTGCACAGGGTTCGTCGGAGCGAAACATTTCTGTTGTGATAAATAAAAGTGATGAAATCAGAGCGTTAAATGAAGTTCATAAAATGTTTTTTAAGCACGAGAATGAATTAAATGTTTTCGTTGCCGGAACCGGAACGATTGGTGGCGAATTGTTAAATCAAATAAAAAATGCCAATAGTCATCATTTGCAAATTCAAGGAATTATGGATATTGATAAGATGGTACTTGGAAATATTAAATTTAGCAGTTGGAAAGGTAAATTAAAAAGATCGAAAATTAAAAGTGATATTGACGAGTTTATAAATTTTATGAATGCGAGTTATGGAAAAAAGGTTTTTGTTGATTGTACTGCTTCAAAAAAAATTGTTAGCAAATATAAAGAAATTTTATCAAGTGGAATTTCAATTGTCACACCAAATAAAATAGCGAATTCAAGTGAATATAAATTATTTACCGAACTTAATAATTTAACAAATAATAATGTAAAGTTTTTATATGAAACGAATGTTGGTGCCGGCTTACCTGTGATTGAAACACTTAAAGGATTGTTGCAAACAGGCGATAAAATATTGACAATCGAAGCGGTTTTGTCCGGAACGATTAGTTATATTTTCAATAAATTCAAAGATAGAAAATTTAGCGAGATCGTGAAAGAGGCGAAAGAAAACGGATATACAGAACCTGATCCAAGAGATGATTTGAATGGTTTGGATGTGGCGAGAAAGATTTTGATTTTGGCAAGAGTTGCAGGAATTAAAATTGATTTAAAAGATGTAAAGGTTGAGAAGATATTGTCAGAAAAATGTTATGATGCAAAATCAATTGATAATTTTTTTGAATTATTGGAATTGGAAGATGAGAGATTAGAAAATAAACGAAAAGACGCTGAAAGAAAAAATAAGGTTTTGAGATATATCGCTACTTTAGAAAATGGAAAAGCGAAAGTAGAGTTAAAAGAAGTTGGAATTGAGAGTCCGTTTTATTCTTTGAAGGGTGCTGATAATATGATTTCATTTAAGACGGAAAGATATAATGAAAGACCGCTGACAATAAGAGGTCCGGGTGCGGGTGCGAAGGTGACTGCTACGGGCGTATTTGCGGATATTTTGAAAGTGGTTTGAAGAGGGTTAGGAGGTTAGAAGGTTAGAAGGTTAGAAGTTTAGGAGTTTAGGAGGTTAGAGGTTTAGGAAATGAAAAAATTTAGAGTTGGAATTTTGGCAGGAACCGGAATGGTTGGACAAAAATATATTCAATTGTTGGAAAATCATTCTTGGTTTGAAGTTGTATATATTTCTGCATCGGATAGAAGTGCAGGAAAAAAATATTCAGAAGCTGTAGATGGAAGATGGCATTTGCCGACAGAATTACCAAAGAATGTTGCAAAAATAGAAGTTAGAAAAATGAGTGAAATTCAAAAATGTAATGAAGAGTGCGATTTTGTATTTTCGGCTCTTGGCTCGAATCCGGCGAGGGAGTGGGAAGAAAAATATGCCGAAGTGGGAATTCCTGTTGTATCGAATGCTTCCGCTCACAGACACGATAAAGATGTACCGATGATAATTCCTGAGATAAATTCCGATCATTTAAAAATCATTCCAATTCAACAGAAAAATAGAAATTGGAAAAATGGATTTATTGCTGTGAAACCAAATTGTTCTTTACAGAGTTATCTTACTCCGCTTTTTGCATTGCATCAAAAATTCAAATTGAAGCGAGCAATTATTACGACTTTGCAGGCGGTTTCCGGTTCTGGTTATCCGGGTGTTTCGTCTTATGATTTGATTGATAATGTAATTCCATTTATTTCAGGTGAAGAGGAAAAGTCGGAATTTGAACCAAAAAAGATATTAGGGAAAATTGTTGATAATGAAATTTTAAATAATAACGATTTTCAAATATCCGCTCATTGTAATCGTGTTCCTGTTATAGATGGACATCTTGCAACTGTTTCTGTTGATTTTGAAACTAAGCCAAGTCGAGAAGAAATTATAAAAATATGGAAAGAATTTAAAGGAATTCCACAGAAATATGATTTGCCATCTGCACCAAAACAACCGATAATTTATAGAGAAGAATCCGATCGACCACAGCCGAAACTTGATAGAGATATTGACAAGGGAATGGCGGTGACGGTTGGAAGATTGCGAGATGGAAATGTTTTTCAATATCGATTTGTCGGACTTTCACATAATACTGTTCGGGGTGCTGCCGGTGGTGGAATTTTGAATGCGGAGTTGTTGGTTAAGGAAGGGTTTATTAAGTAAGAATTAGCCACGAAATTGCACGAAAATACACAAAAGTAAGAAAAGAAAAATTTTTAAATCATAAACGAGGAAATATAAAATGAAAATCAAAAAAATATCATATCTGTTAATTGTTTTGGGAATAT
>JAYEHX010000102.1:0-9128 GCA_034659735.1 Fidelibacterota bacterium
AGAAAAATATAATTTGGAAAGTGCGAGTAAGAATTTGATTGAACTTTATGAGGAAATTGGTGAAAATAATTTTGAAATTTTAAATTAATAAGGAATAAAATGAATAAAGTATTGGTCACAGGTGCCGGAGGATTTATTGGTAGCAATCTGGTTGAAGAATTAGTCAAAAAAGGGATACAAGTTAGAGCATTTATACATTATAATTCAAGGAATAGTTGGGGAAATTTAGAATTGTTGCCTTCAAAAATATTAAATGAAGTTGAAATTTTTACCGGAAATATTGAAGATCCATTTTCTGTTAAAAAAGCAGTAAAAAATTGTGATACAGTTTTTCATTTAGCTGCATTAATTGGAATTCCATATTCATATATTGCACCTGAAAGCTATGTAAATACTAATGTAAAAGGCACACTAAATATAATGCAAGCTTGTTTAGATCAGAATGTTGAAAAAATAGTTCACACTTCAACAAGTGAAGCTTATGGAACAGCAATCTACACACCAATTGATGAGGAACATCCATTGCAAGGTCAATCGCCATATTCCGCAAGTAAAATTGGTGCTGATAAAATTGCAGAAAGCTATCATTTATCTTTTGATTTGCCTGTTGCAACAATTAGACCATTTAATACTTATGGACCAATGCAATCTGCAAGAGCGATAATTCCAACAATAATTTCACAAGCATTAACAACAAAGGCAAATAAAATTAAACTTGGTTCTCTTAATCCGGTAAGAGATTTAAATTTTGTAAAAGATACAGTGAATGGATTTATTAAAATTGCAGAGAATGAAAATTCTATTGGTGAATTAATAAATATTGGCTTTGGAGAAGGAATTCCAATTGGTAAATTAGCTGATAAAATAATAAATTTCATCAATCCAAAGATTAAAATAATTAGTGATGAAAAAAGAATTAGACCTGATAAAAGTGAAGTTATGAAACTTATTTGTAATAATGAGAAAGCCGAAAAATTAGTAAATTGGAAACCTGAATATACATTAGAACAAGGTTTAAAAGAAACAATTGAATTTGTTAAGGAGCATATTAATTTGTATAAACCGGAAATTTATAATGTTTAAGGAAAAACAAATGCAAGCTATTATTTTAGCTGGTGGGAAAGGAACGAGGTTAAAACCATATACTTTAGATTTACCAAAGTCATTGGTGCCTATCAAAGAGACACCAATTTTAGAAATTGTGATTAGGCAATTAAAAAAAAGTCAATTTTCTAATATCACTTTGGCAGTTGGACATTTGGCAGAATTAATAAAATCACATTTTAATAATGGAGAAAAATTTGGTGTTAAAATAAAATATTCTGCTGAAAGTAAACCTTTAGGAACGGCAGGTCCATTGAAATTAATTACAGACCTGAATGAAAATTTTTTAGTTATGAATAGTGATGATTTAACAGATTTTAACTATAAAAATTTTTTTGAATATCATAAAAAAAATAAAGCAATAGTCACAATAGGGATATTTAATAAAAAGGTAAATATTGATTTGGGCGTATTAGAAGTGGGTAAAAAAAACGAGATTATAGATTATATTGAAAAGCCGGTTTATAACTTTAATGTAAGTATGGGGATTTATGCTTTCAATAAAAAAGCAATTGATTATATTCCTGAAGATGAATATTTTGATTTTCCAACTTTAATTAAAAAATTGATGAAAAATAATCAAAAAATTTTATCTTATCAACATAATGGTTATTGGCTTGATATTGGTCGTCCTGAAGATTATGAAAAGGCAAATGAAGATTTTGGAAAAATATTTTAGAGTGAGGTCATGAAAAAAATTTTAATAACAGGTTCAAATAGTTTTACTGCAAGCCATTTTATACAATATTTAAAGAGAATACAAAATATTGAATTGGTTGGTATGGATAAAAATATATCAAAAAACATTAAAGAATATCAAGTTGACCTTTTAAATTATGGAAAAGTATATGATGTGATTTCGAAAGAAAAACCAAACTACATTATTCATCTTGTTGGATTAAATAAAGATAAGAATCCAATTAATTTTTATAAGAGCAATCTTTTTACTACAATAAATTTGTTAGAAAGTATCTATCAAAATAGATTGTTAGATACAAAAATATTATTAATAAGTAGTTCTGCTGTGTATGGAATTCCCGGTAATAAAGTTGTTAATGAAAATGATATTCCAAGACCAATAAATTATTATGGAAATAGTAAATTATCAATGGAAGAAATTGCTTTTCAGTACATTAGAAATTTTAATTTAAAAATAAATATAGCGAGACCATTTAATGCTATAGGTAACAATCAGCCGGAATCTTTCGTTATTTCATCATTTATAAAAAAACTATTAGATATAAAAATAAATAAAAAATCACCAATAATAAAAGTTGGAAATTTAATGGTTAAAAGGGATTTTATAGATGTTGATGATCTTGCAGACGCGTATTGGAAGATTTTGCAATTAAGTTATTTTGGAGAAATATATAATATTGGGTCAGGGAAGTCAATTGGAATTGATGAAGTGTTGGGAAAAATAATTAATTTGATGGAAATCGATGTTAAAATAGAAATTGATAAAAATATATTTAGGAACAATGACATTCCGGATTTAGTTTCTGATATTAGTAAAATAAAAAAAATAGGATGGAAACCTAAAGTTTTTTTAGATAATTCTTTAGAAAATATTATTAGTAATTATTTAAAAAGAGGAATAAGTTAATGAATGATATTACAAAAAAAATTATAACCAAATTGCCAATTTTAAAAAAACCAAGAAAAATAACTATTGCTTTTATAGAGTATTTAAAACATCCTAAAAAAATAACTTATGATTCAAAAGTTTTTTTCCGAAAACAAAAAGCACAAAAAATAGGTATTTCATATTTTGATCCTAATTTTATTTATTTTAATACATTTGATAAAAATAGTGTTGTAGTTGATGTTGGATGTGGATATGAAGCTGATTTTTCTAAACATATAATTTACAAATATAATGCGAAAGTATTTGCTATTGATCCAACAAAAAAACACAGAAAATTCCTAAAGGTTATTGAAGAAGAAGCTAAAGGGAAATTTACTCACTTACAATTAGCAATTAGTTCAAAAAATGGCAAAATTACATTTAAAGAAACTCAAGATAATGAAAGTGGTTCCATTTTAAATGACCATGTAAATATTTTAAAAGATAAAATAAAATCATATGAAGTAGAATCAATGACTCTTAATAATTTACCAGATAAAATAAATTCTGAAATTATTGATTTTTTAAAGTTAGATATTGAAGGTGCAGAATATGAATTGTTAGCTAAAGTAACTAAAGATAATTTAAAACCATTCAAACAAATTTTTATTGAATTTCATCATAACGCAATAAAAAGTTATTCTTTAAGTGATACAAAAACAATTGTAAAATCTATATGTGAAAAAGGATTTAATTATTTTACTCTTGATGATGTTAATTATCTTTTTTATAACTTAAAATATTTTAAAAACAATAATATTAGCAAATAAATCATGAAAAAAATCTGTTTAATTTCAAGTCGTAATATTTATATGAAAAGGATTTGTAACTTTCTGTCAGAAAATAGTTATGAAGTTCATTTGATTTGCAGACATAAAAATGGATTAAACGAAGAAGAATTTAATAAAAATATTAAATTTCATCAATTAAGTTCGAATAGATTACTTGTTAAATTTAAAGAAATAAGAAAAATTATTAAAACAATTAAGCCGGATATTGTTCATACACACTATTTGACAAAAGATGCTTTTATTCCAGTTATGAAAATTAACAGGAAATATAAATATGTTATTACAATTTGGGGAAGTGATATTAATATTTTTGCGAAAACTTTTTTTAACAAAATATTTCAAAATATTGGTTTAATATTTTGTGATGAGATTCAATTACTTTCGTCATTTTTTTTAAATAAATTAAAGGAAACTTTTGTTGGGATTAAAAAAAACAAAATTAGAATCTTCTCTTGGGGAATAGATTATGATTTTTTCCATAATCCGCAAATTGAAAAAATTGAATTATTAAAAACTAAGTTAAATATCAATGAAGATAATTTAATTATTTTGAGTTGTAGAAATCATAAAAGGATTTATAATCATCATACAACAATAAAATCTATACCAAAAGTCGTTGAAAAATATCCTGAGATAAAATTTGTTTTTACAAGAGGTTCTTGTGATAAAGAATATTTGGCACAAAGTTACGAGTTAGTAAAAAAATTAGGAATTGAGAATAATTTTATCTTTATTGATAAGTGGCTTTCAAATGAAGAAATTTGTGCTTTGATAAATTTGGCTCATATAAATATTAGTATTCCATTTAAAGATGGGTTACCGGCGACATTGTTGGAAATTATGGCTACAAAATCTATTCCTATTGTTAGTGATTTAGAAAGTTATTATCCATTTTTTAAAGAAAAAAAGAATGGTTTTTATTTAAGTGAATTAGAAAATCATAATGAATTGGCAAAAGTGATAATAAATGCTTTGAAAAAAAATAATGAATTATCTAAACAGTTTTCTCAAATAAATAATAAGTATATTGAGAAATATCAAAATTGGGAAATGCAATCAGAAAAATTATTGGAATTTTATAGTAATTAGGAGCGATGATGCCGGGTATTGTAGGTTTAATTTCAAATAAAAATGAAGAAAAACTTTTTGATAAAATGTGTCAAAAATTAAATCATTTTGATTATAAAATTGAAAAATCTGGAAAAAATGGAATTCATTTAGGGAAAGTTCATTTGAATTATGTGAATAATTCTCCTCAACCGATGTTTTCTAAAGATAAGAGATTTGCAATTACAATGGTTGGCGAAATATTCAGTTATGAAAATATAGAAGCAAATCAAATAAAAGATGACTCTAAATTTTTATTAGATTTATTTCTTGAAAAAGGTCTTGATTGTTTTTCAAGAATTAATGGACAATTCTCCGCAAGTATTTATGATTTTGTCAAAAAAAAACTAATTTTAATTTCAGATAGGTTTGGAACGAGACCGATTTACTATACTTTTTATAATAATAAATTTTTCTTTGCTCCGGAAGTTAAGTCATTAATTTTAGATAGTTTTGATAAGAAAATTAATTATGATTCTATTTCAGATTTATTCCATTTTGGGCATTTATATGGTTATAAAACAATGTTTGAAAATGTTCATCAGTTACCAGAAGCATCATATCTAATTTTCCAAAATAATAAAATTAAAATTAAAAAATATTGGAATTATCCATATTATGAAGAAGCTTATACAAAAACAAAATTCACAAAAAAAGAGATTGAAAATTATTTTGAAGAAATGCAAGAATTTATGACAAAAGCAATGAAGAGACAAGTTGCTAAAAATAATGATAAAATTTTATTTTCTTTGAGTGGTGGATTAGATTCTCGTTGGGTAATTTCGTTAGCTGACAAATTGAATGTGAATCCAATGACAGCTTTTACGATGGGAGAAAATAATTCTGAAGATGTAATTTATGCAAAAATTGTTGCTAATAAATTAAATGCAAAACATTCAACTTTCTCAATTAATCCTAATAATATTTGGAAAGATGGTGAAAAATTCTCATACATTTCTGATGCTATGTCAATGATATATGGGCCAATTCAAGGGTTTGAACCATCGAGATCTTTCTTTCGAAAAAATGAGATTACATTATCATCTCAAATGTGTGATGCTGTTTTTGGAAGCACACTTAAGAAAAAAAATGTGAAACCTTTAATTAATAAAGAAAAAATGGATAATGATGCAAATGATATAATATTAAATGTTTTTAATTTACAAAATGTAGTAAATTTAAAATCTATTTTCCAATCAGTATTCTTTGAAAACATTGAGAATAATTATAAAAAAACTCCATATAAATATATTGGCCAAAATGAATATCCAATTTTTTACTATTTTAATTTATTAATGAATGAACATGGTAGAAGAGGAACTTTAGGTGGAAACATAATGAATAATTTATTTTATGAAACAAGAATGCCGTCTTATGACAATGATTTAATGACATTTGCTTACAAGCTTCCTATCAAATTAAGAGAAAACCAATTCATTTATAGAAGAACTTTTAATAAAATGTTTTCTGAACTTGCATCAATTCCAAGAGAAGGAACAAATTTGCCATTAGATGCTTCTAATTTGAGATTGAATATAAAAAGTTTAGAAAGAAAGATTATCGGAAGATTAAAGCCAACACCATTTAATAAGATAATTCAAAAGTTTAATCGTTGGAATAGTCCATCTTATGTAAGCTATAAAGAATGGTTTAGAAATGAATTAAAAAACAATATGGAAAGTATTGTTTTAGATAAAAGAACTTTATCAAGAGGTATTTTTGATGAAAAAGGAATTAAAAATTTATTAAATGAACACCATACAACAGAAAAAGATAATTCACGATTAATTTGGCAAATAATAAATTTAGAATATTTTTTTAGAAATTTTATTGATTAGAGAAATTTATGCTTAACAAAATAAAACTCGCAGTAAAAAATTCATTCATATTCAGCTTTGGAAATATTGCTTCTAAAATTATCGGTTTAATACTATTACCTATTATTACAGATAAATTGAATACATCTGAATATGGTGGTGTAGGAATGGCAGAAGTTGTAACTCAGGTGTTAATTGCTATATTTGGGTTGTCATTATATCAAGCATTGAATCGCTGGTATTGGGACAAAGATTATAAAAATAAACAACAATCAATGTTTTTTACTGTTTTATGTTTTGTGTTTTTTACCTCTTTATTTATGATTTTTTCATTTTCATTATTTATAGAACCTATGTCAATTGCAATATTCGATTCTTCTAATTATTCTTTTTTATTACAAATAATGTTAATCAATGCAGGATTACAGATTGTCACACAAATCCCCGCTACATTGATGAAATTGCAACAAAAATCTATTTTATTTAGTGTTTCAAATTTATTAAGATTTATATTTAATCTTATTTTTCAAATATATTTTCTTATAGTATTGGATTTGAAGATTGTTGGAATTTATCTCGGAATTCTATTTGGAAATATTATTTATTTACTATTCCTTTCTAAATATATTATTAAAAATATAAAAATTAAGTTTGAGTTAAAAATATTAAAAGAGATGTTTAATTTTAGTTATCCGTTAATTTTTTCTTCTATTGGTGGAGTTATGTTATCAACTATTGATAGATTTAGTTTAAGAGCATTAAGTGAATTTGGTCAGATCGGTCTATATAGTTTTGGTTATAAAATTGCAAATATTATTAAAGTATTTATAGTAAAATCAGCTCAACTTGCTCTTACCCCAATGAAATACAAGATGATGGATGATAAGGGGAATAAGAGATTTTACCAAAAATCTGCAACATATTTAGTTTTTATTGTAACATTTTCTGCAATAGGATTGTCGCTATTTTCAATGGAAGCGATTAAAATTTTAGCTACAAAACATGATTATTGGGAAGCATATAAAATTGTTCCTTTTATCTCATTTTCCATTATCTTTATTGCTTTGAGGCAAAGTATAGGGATTGGTCTTAATATAGCGAAGAAGACAAAGATATTAGCTTCGATTCTTATTGGAATGGCAATTATGAATATTGTATTAAATTGGGCTTTAATTCCATATTTTGATTCTTATGGAGCTGCCTTTGCAACATTGCTCACTCAGTTGATATTTTTTATTGTTCATTATAGAATTTCACAAAAACATTATTTCGTACCTTATGAAATTAATAAGATTACTAAGATGATTATTCTAAGTGGAATGATTGTGGGAGTTTCATTTATTTCTGTTGAATGGGAATTATTATATAGATTGTTATTTAAAACAATACTACTTTTCTCATTTCCGATTGGACTTTATTTTCTTAAATTCTATGATGATGTTGAGTTGTATAGGATCAGAGGTTCATGGGATAAATGGAGGAATCCACTAAATTGGAAGAAGAATATTTTGAAATAAAGAATTAATTTAAAGAAAAGAGATGAATAATTTTAAAGAATCTCAAACAGTAGAATTCAAACAAGTATGGAAAGATAGATATTTAAAAACTATCTGTGCATTTGCAAATAGTGATGGTGGAACCTTGTATATTGGTGTAGATGATAATGGAAAGATTATTGGAATAAATAATTCCAAAAAAATGTTGGAAATATTACCCAATAAAACAAATAATAAACTTGGTCTTATTGTAGATGTTATTCCGCAAAAAGATAAGAAAGAATATATAAAAATTAGAGTGTTAAAAACTTTTGCTCCTGTTTCATATAATGGTAAATTTTATAAGAGAAGTGGAAGTAGCACTATTGAATTAAATGGTACTAATCTAACAAACTTTTTACTAAAAAAATATGGGAAAACTTGGGATGATATAGCAGTAGAGAAGTTTAGTTTAGATGAAATTGATTTAGACACTATTGCTAAGTTTAAAAAATTGGCAAAAGATAGAGTTCCTGATATTGATAAAGATGATAATTTAGAGCAGTTACTTAGAAAGTTAAATTTATATGATGGTAAATATCTGAAGAGAGCGGCAATTTTACTTTTTGCCAAAAATCCGCAACAATATTTTATACAATCTCACTCGAAGATAGGAAGATTTTTAACAGAGACAGATATTCAAACAAGTGATATAGTTGAGGGAAATTTGATAGATCAAGTAGATAAAATTTTAGATATATTGAGAGTAAAATATCTAAAAGCTTACATATCTTATGAAGGGGTTCATAGAAGAGAAAAATTAGAATATCCTTATAATTCTTTAAGAGAGGCAATTATAAATGCTTTGATTCATCGGGACTATACAAACACTTCGAATCTACAAATAAAAGTTTTTAATGATAAGTTGGTTATGTATAATGGAGCATTGTTAAGTGAAGAAGTCCCTATAGAGAAGTTTGATAAGCCACACCAGTCAAAACCTTTTAATCCAATAATCTCTTCTGTGTTTTATAAGGCAGGACTTATAGAGAATTGGGGCAAAGGTACATTAAATATTATTGGTGAATGTTTAGAATATGGATTGCCAAGACCTACTTTTGAATATGAATGGACGGCGGTAAAAACTACTTTTTATAAGGCCCAAGTTGAGGCCCAAGTTGAGGCCCAAGTTGAGGCCCAAGTTGAG
>JAYEHX010000102.1:9228-13509 GCA_034659735.1 Fidelibacterota bacterium
AGGCCCAAGTTGAGGCCCAAGTTGAGGCCCAAGTTGAGGCCCAAGTTGAGTTAAGTAATATAGAAAAGAAAATTTTGATATTTTTAGAAGATAAGGACTTATCAAGTGGACAAATATCAAAGAAATTAGGACATAAGTCATTGTCTGGAGTTGTTAAAAGAGCCATTAAGAATTTATTAGATATGGGCTTAATAATATATACAGTTCCTGATATTCCCAGGAGTAGTAAGCAAAAATATAAGTTAAAAAAATGAAATATATGTTTAAAAAATATTTTCAAATAAAACAAGGATTAAAATGATAGAAAAAATAATAGATATAGCAAAAGAAGCCGGAATTGAAACATTGAAATATTATAATGATAGTGTTAAAATTGAGTATAAAGATGATAAATCACCATTGACAGAAGCTGATATTGCTTCTCATAATGTGATTGTAAAATTTCTAAGGAACCTGACACCTGATATTCCTATAATTTCTGAAGAGAGTGAGATTCCTAAATATAAGATAAGAAAAAAGTGGGCGAAATATTGGCTGATAGATCCGCTTGATGGTACGAAAGAATTTATAAAAAAAAATGGCGAATATACAATTAATATTGCTTTAATAATTGAGAACAAACCGGTGATTGGTGTCATTTATGTTCCTGTGAAAGACATCACATATTATGCTGAAAAAGGTAAAGGATCTTTCAAAATTGAGAATGAAAAGGAGATAAGAATCTTTGCGAATAAAGTTAAAAAAGATGAAGCATTAACTGTTTTGGAAAGTCGTTCACATCCATCTCAAGAGTTAGAAAATTATCTAAAAACAATAAAAGTCAAAAACAGAATCCAAGTTGGCAGTTCATTAAAATTTTGTTTTGTGGCGGAAGGTAAGGCAGATATTTATCCACGGATGGGACCAACTATGGAATGGGATACGGGAGCCGGTGATTGTATATTTAGAAATGCAACAGAGGGCAAAGAAAATTATTCTCCAATTAAATATAACAAAAGAGTTTTGAAGAATGATAATTTTGTGATTGCGAATTTCGTCTAATTTGGATGTTATTTGCTATACCATTTCGGAACATAAAATATTAAGTCAGTATAAATTTTTTGGTTAATGTTTCCGTTGTCCTATTGTAAATATAGAGATTGCGAGAATTATATGAGTTGTACGAATTATATAAAAACATTCAAACTATTATTTAAATATAAAAATTAATTGTAAATCTTCATTAAATTTTCTATATTACAAGTTATTAAAAATGGAAATGTTAAAATTAGCATAAGGAAAAAAATGAGACAAATATCAACTTTACAGAAAATGAGATATGAATATAAACCCAAATTGCCAAGTGTATTGCAAAATGTGAAATTGGTAAAAATTGCGAAAGGAGATAATACAACTTCGGTTTCTCATTCTGGGAAATTGAAGGAAATGTTTCCCAATACTTTTGGTCTGCCAATTATTAATTTTGAAGTTGGGAAAAAGAATAATAATGAATTAATCAATGTTGCGGTAATTTTATCAGGTGGACAAGCTCCGGGTGGACATAATGTTATTGCAGGACTTTATGATTCGTTGAAAGAGTTAAATTCTGAAAATAAATTATTCGGATTTCTTGGTGGTCCGTCCGGATTGGTTGATAACGAATATGTTGAAATTTCTAAAGATTATGTCGATAAATTTAGAAACACAGGTGGTTTTGATATTATCGGATCGGGTAGAACAAAATTGGAAACGGAAAAGCAATTCAAAGAAGTATTGGTGAATTTGAAAGAGTTAAAAATATCTGCTTTGGTTGTTATCGGTGGTGATGATTCGAATACAAATGCCGGAATTTTGGCGGAATATTATGCTAAAAATAAATCCGGAATACAGGTAATTGGAGTTCCAAAAACGATTGATGGCGATTTAAAAAATGATATGATTGAGACATCTTTTGGTTTCGATACTGCAACAAGTGTCTATAGCGAATTGATTGGAAATCTTCAGCGAGATGCAAATTCAGCAAAGAAATATTGGCACTTCATAAAATTGATGGGACGCTCGGCTTCTCATATTGCTTTGGAATGCGGATTACAAACTCAGGCGAATATTACATTAATTTCAGAAGAAGTTGAAAATAAAAAAATGTCGTTGCAGGATATTGTTGAATATATTTCGGATGTGATTGTGAAGCGATCAAATGCCGGAAAAGATTTTGGTGATGTTTTGATTCCGGAAGGATTGATAGAATTTATTCCGGATATTAAAAAATTGATTGCAACAATAAATGATTTATTGGAAGAGAATAAAGATGAATTTGAGAATATAAAAAATGCTGAAAAAAAGCGAAAATTTGTACTCTCAAAGTTAGAAAATGAATTGGAAAAAACTTATGAAATGTTGCCAAAAGATATTGCTTATCAGATGATAATGGAGAGAGATCCGCATGGAAATGTGCAAGTGTCATTAATCGAAACGGAAAAATTATTGGTAGAACTGGTTAGAAATAGATTGGAAGATTTGAAAAAAGAGGGTAAGTATATAGGAAAATTTTCTACACGAAATCACTTTTTTGGATACGAAGGAAGATGTGCTTCGCCGACAAATTTTGATGCAGATTATACTTATTCTTTGGGATATTCAGCGACATGTTTAATCGCTTCAAAAGTGACAGGTTATATGGTTTCAATTCGCAATCTTTCATTAGAAAATTCGGAATGGTTGCCGGGCGGAGTTCCACTGACTTCAATGATGAATATTGAAAGGAGAAAGGGAGAGGACAAGCCGGTAATTCAAAAAGCACTTGTAGAGTTAGACGGAAAACCATTTTTGGAATTAGCAAAAAACAGGACGAAATGGGAATTAGAAAATGATTATATTTATCCGGGTCCGATTCAGTATTTTGGTCCGAGCGAAATAGTTGACAGAAAAACAAAAACAATATTATTAGAAAAAACATAAGGAGAAAGAGATGAGTTTATCAAAACCGAAATTAGAAGCAGGAGTTTTAACAGGCGATAAATTGCTTGAAGTATTGGAATATGCAAAAGAGAATAAATTTGCATTTCCAGCTGTGAATGTAATTGGATCGAATTCAATAAATGGTGCATTGCAATCTGCAAAAGAGGCAAAATCCGTAATAATGATTCAATTTTCAAATGGCGGAGCATTATTTAATGCAGGTAAATGGTTGGGAAATGAGAATGAAAAGGGAGCGATTGCGGGAGCAGTTGCCGGTGCAAAACATATTCACGAAATGGCAAAACATTATGGTGTATCCGTGATTTTACATACTGATCATGCACCAAAAGGAAAATTACCTTGGATTGACGGATTGCTTGATGAGGGCGAAAAATTCTATAAAGAAACGGGCAAACCATTATTTAGTTCACATATGTTGGATCTTTCTGTGGAACCTTTAGAAGACAATATTTCAATTTCAAAAAAATATTTGGAACGAATGAGTAAAATAGATATGTTGTTGGAAATAGAATTGGGTTGCACAGGTGGCGAAGAAGATGGAGTGGATAATACGGAGATGGATAATTCAAAATTATATACTCAACCGGAAGATGTTGCTTTTGCTTATGAAGAATTAAATGCAATAAGTCCGCTTTTCACAATCGCAGCTTCATTTGGAAATGTTCATGGAGTTTATAAACCCGGAAATGTAAAACTTACACCGGAGATTTTAAAAAATTCACAAGAGTATATTCAAGAAAAATTTGGCACAAAATCTGATAAACCGGTAAATTTTGTATTTCATGGTGGTTCAGGATCTGATCCAAAAAAGATTGAAGAGGCAATTTCTTATGGTGTAATAAAGATGAATATTGACACGGATACTCAATGGGCATTTGCAAAGCCGATTAAGGATTATATGGATGCAAAAGATGGATATTTGCAGGGACAGATTGGAAATCCTGAAGGCGATGATGTGCCGAATAAGAAAGTTTATGATCCGAGAAAATGGTTGGCAGAAGGTGAAAAAGGATTTATAACAAGGTTATTACAGGCATTTAAAGAATTAAATTCTATTGGAAAATTTGAGTAGAAATATAAATGTATAGATAAACAAGAGATGCCATATTTTCAAAATATGGCATCTTTAAATTAATAATAATGAATATTAAAAATAATAATTTGTTAAAAAAAATGTATAAAAAAATAATTTTACCGTTGTTTTTTCTTTTTCCGTTTCTATTTATTTATATAATAGACGAAGTGACAATTCTTAATAGTTATTTAAATTTATCAGCGTTTTTATTAGTTTGGATATTGCATTATTTGATATTTTCTCTTTTC
>JAYEHX010000103.1:0-3303 GCA_034659735.1 Fidelibacterota bacterium
TAAATACTATTAGAAAAAGCAAAATTGTCAACAAATATTTTTTCATAATAAAACTCCTTTTAATTGATAACAATTTAACTAATTTTATGAATTGAGACATAAGTTACTGCTGAACCTGTTTTTAAATCAGCTGAAACTGAACCATAATCTTGATATACATAAATCGTAATAATATCTCCTGCAAGAAGATGAAGAACATCACTAACATTTGGTGCATTATTAAGTGATAATTCTATTTCTGATGGCACGGTAGTAGAAGTTTGCAAATTATTTCCATAAGAATAAACGACTCCATTTTTATATATTGCAATAGAAGTATAGGATGGGTAAGTCGCTACTCCGCTTATACTTTCAAAATTAAATTCTATTCTTGAATTTACTTGATAATATCCGTCTTCAAGAGCGGTAAAGGTAGCTGCTTGTCCTGGTACTATACTGGGGATTAATTCTCCATGTTCGTTATAGGAAAGCACATTAAATTCTACTCCTGTCCAAGTAGCTGATAGAATTGATTGTGCTGGTTCATCTAAATAAGCTCTTGCTCTACTTTGATGGTTAAAATCTGTAATTCCTGCTACTGGATTTTCGACATGAATTCGGCTCATTGTATTTGGATCGAGATAATTTGTGCCTGTAAGATTAGAAGTATTGGAAATTTTGAAGTTATCATTATCATCATTATCAATACCGACTGAGAAATTCTGATCGTTCGTTAACCTAAAATTTTCCGAAGCATCTCCAACTCCATCTTGTTCAATTAACATTGCAGGTAAAGTATCAGTATTATTTTCGTAAATTTCAAAATTTGTATTTAATACTGTTGCTCCAACTCCTACTTTACCATCACCTTTTGAAACGAGGAGTGTATCCCCATTTGAATTCATTATAAAAAATCCCTCACTGGAAGTATTGCCTCCCAAAGTTGCATCTATATTTTGTGCATACAAGGCAATCGAGAAAGTAACAAGTAAAGAAATAAGTAAAAAACTAAACATTTTTTTCATTTTGATCTCCAATTTAATTTAAAAAAACTAATTATTAATATTAATATTAATTCTAATATTGAATTAATATTAACCCATCTATTATAATTACTTTTTCATTTAAAAAGGGTTTTAAATAATATCGAATTAAGTGGGAAAAATGCAAATAGGAAAAGGAAACCCTTTTAAAAAAAGTATAATTTTTTATCTTATCAATCAAACTTTTACCTCAAATTCTATCATATCAATCTAAATACGAATAAATATAATTGATTTTTTTTTAAAAACAATTAAAATAATAATTTAACTATGTTTTTTTATTCAATATATAAAGAATTGTTTAAATATTTTTTATCATCGGCATAGACGAAAATACAACTTCCACCTTTTATTAAATCTATAATTTTATCTTTGATATTCATTGGTAAAGCCGGACAACCCCAGCTTCTGCCGAGACGATTATTTTCTGTAATAAATTTTTCACTCACATAATCTGCACCGTGAATTACAATATCTCGTTTTCTTGCCTTATGATTTATTCCTTTTTCAATTCCGTCAATTCTTATTGAATAGCCATGACTTCCCGAATATGTTTCTCCTGTAATAAAAAACCCTAAACTGCTCTGTCTTGATTCACGAATATTTGAAAATTCAACAGCTTTGTCTTCGCCGGTATTTTCGCCATGGGCAACGAAAGTATTTATTAATACTTCTCTTTTTTTGATGTCAATTACGAACAATCTTTTCGCTGTTGAAAGTTGTGAAAAGTCAATAATTGTGATGATGTTTGGATTTTTTAACTCAATGAATTTTCGTCCAACCAATGCTTTACGGAAAATTTCATATTTTAAGTTGTATGAATTTAATTTACAATCGTCATATAATTTTTTAATTTTTTGATTATATTCTTCAGATATTCTTGGAATATTTTCTTTTCTATATTTAATTGTAGAACAACTGTTTGTCAGAATTATTATTACAATTGATATTGCAAAAGTGAATAAATAAGTTCTTTTTAAAAATTGCAGTTTCATTATTAAATCTCCTTTTTTTCTATCGAAATATAATAAAATTTATTAGATTATAAAATATAAAAATAAGTGAGAAAAATATGAAAAATAAAGATAAAATAATTTTCAGACCGATTGGAATAATTCATTCGCCATTCAAAACAATGAAAGGAACTCCAATTCAATCTACTGCTGTTAAAGATGCCGAAGGAACTATAGAGATTTATACGGAATTTGTTGAGGGATTAAGAGATTTAGATGGATTCTCACATATTCAATTATTGTTCTATTTTCATTTATCGAAGAAATTTAAATTAGAGGTTATGCCATATATGGACGATAAATTGCATGGCGTTTTTTCAACTCGTGCTCCATCTCGTCCGAATAATATTGGATTATCGGTTGTGAGATTAATTAAAATTGAGGGAAATATTTTACATATTAAAAATATTGATATGATTGAAGGAACTCCACTGATTGACATAAAGCCATTTGTATCAAAATTTGATAATATAGATGTAGAAAAAATCGGTTGGTTAGAAAACAAAATTCATAAATTATCTGAAACGAAAGATGATGAACGGTTTGTAAAATGACGGATAAAAAATTAAAAGTAAAAAGATGTAAATGGGTGGGAGATAATTCTTTATATATTGATTATCATGATACCGAGTGGGGAGTACCGGTTTATGACGATAAAAAGCTATTTGAATTTTTGGTATTGGAAACATTTCAAGCAGGATTAAGTTGGTTGACAATTTTGAAGAAAAGAGAGAATTTTAGAAGAGCATTTGAAGAATTTGATTACAAGAAAATCGCTTTATATGATGATAAAAAATATAATGAATTGTTGAAAGATAAAGGCATAATTAGAAATAGGTTAAAAATAAAAGCAACAATTACAAATGCAAAAGAATTTATAAAAATTCAAAATGAGTTTGGTTCATTTAGTAAATATATTTGGGCATTTGTCAATTATAAACCAATTATAAATAAATTTAAAACAATAAGTGAAATTCCTGCAAAAACGGAATTGGCAGAAAAAATCAGTAAAGATTTGAAAAATCGTGGTTTTAAATTTGTAGGTCCAACAATTATTTATTCACATATGCAAGCTACAGGAATGGTTAATGATCATACAATTGATTGTTTTCGGTATGATAAATTAATTTGATGTTTGATGTTTGATACTTGATACTTGATACTTGATGCTTGATACTTGATGCTTGATACTTGATGCTTGATACTTGATGCTTGATACTTGATACTTGATACTATAGTTAATTTGCACATCATTTTAATTTTTTTAT